>JAGQIB010000258.1 GCA_020431545.1 Gemmatimonadota bacterium | reverse complement strand
CGCGCCGTCGTGCGCCGCGCGCGCGCAGCGTTCCATCGTGCACGTGCTCTCCGCGCGAGCGCAGGAGACGCCGGACGCGCTGGCATTCCGTTTCGTGCCGCAGAAGGGATCGCCCCAGGAGATCACCTGGGCCGGGCTCGAGCGCCGGGTGCGCACGCTCGCCGTGCGCCTCGAAGGACTCGGCCTGCGCGAGACCCCGGTCCTGCTCCTGCACCCCGCCGGCCTCGAGTTCGTCGAGGCGTTCTACGCGTGTCTCGCGGCCGGAATCGTGGCGGTGCCCGCCTTTCCGCCGCGCGCGAACCGGACGCTGCCGCGACTCGCGTCGATGGCCGTCGACTCGGGCGCGGCCGCCGCGCTCACGACCGCCCTCCAGGTCGACCGGGCGCGCGACACGGCCGCGTCGCTCGACGCGCTCGCCGGACTTCGCTGGTTCGCGACCGACGAGGTGGAGGGCCCCGACGACGTCGACGAGCCCGGCGGAGCGGGACCGCTCGCGGCGGCCGGGGCAGCGGAAGACGTCGCGTATCTGCAGTACACGTCCGGATCCACCTCCGAACCGAAGGGCGTGATGGTCACGCACGCGAACCTCCTCGCGAACTCGGACACGATTCGGGAGGGCTTCGGTCACGACGCGAACAGCCGTGCGCTGAGCTGGCTCCCGCACTTCCACGACATGGGCCTCGTGGACGGCATCGTGCAGCCCGTCTACTCCGGCTTCCCCGCGACGTTGATGGACCCGATGACATTCCTCCAGGAGCCCGCCCGCTGGCTCGAGGCGATCGCGGAGTACCGCATCACGCACTCGGGCGGCCCGAACTTCGCCTACGACCTCTGCGCGCGGCGCGTGACGCCGGACCCGGCGCGCCTCGATCTCGCGAGCTGGGACGTGGCGTACAACGGCGCGGAGCCCGTCCGCGCGGAGACGCTCGCGCGATTCGCCGAGCGGTTCGCGAGGTGCGGATTCCGGCGGCGATCGTTCTATCCCGCCTACGGCCTCGCCGAGGCCACGCTCAAGGTGAGCGGCGGCTCGCGCGGCGACGGTCCCTCCGTGCTCGCGGTGAATCGCGAGGCGCTCGCGGCGGGCGAGGTTCGCGGGAAGGACGCGAACACCGAGCTCGTGGGATCCGGGCGTCCGACCGGGGAGACGACGGTCCGGATCGTCGACGCGGAGACGGCGACCGCGCTCGGCGACGAACGCGTCGGCGAGATCTGGGTCGGGGGCCCGAGCGTGGCGATCGGCTACTGGCGCCGACCCGAAGCGACCGAGGAGACGTTCGGCGCTCGCCTCGCCGACGGAAGCGGCCCCTGGCTGCGCACGGGAGATCTCGGATTCACCCGGGCGGGCGAGGTCTTCGTCACCGGGCGACGCAAGGATCTCGTCATCGTGCGCGGCCGCAACGTGTACCCGCAGGACCTCGAGCGGACCGCGGAGTCGGTGGACGACACGCTGCGCTCCGCCGGAGCGGCGGCGTTCAGCGTGGAGCAGGACGACGAGGAGCGCCTCGTGCTCGTGCTCGAGGTGGAACGTCGCGCGCCGGCCGACCCCGCGGCGCTCTTCGCCGCGATTCGCTCCGCGATCGTGGAGACGCACGAGGTCGACCCGGTGGCGATCCTGCTGGTGAAGCCGTTCGGCGTGCCCAAGACGTCGAGCGGAAAGGTCCGCCGCGCGGCTTGTCGCCTCGAGTACCTCGAGGGCACGCTTCCCGTGCTGGCCGAGTGG
>JAGQIB010000257.1 GCA_020431545.1 Gemmatimonadota bacterium | reverse complement strand
CATCACCGGCACCGGGTTCATGAAGTGCAGGCCGAGGAAGTTCTCCGGGTCGCCGGTCTGAGGCGCCACCTTGGTCAGCGGGATCGACGAGGTGTTGGTGGCCAGCAAGGTGCCCGGGCGCTTGACCTTGGCCACCTCATCCCAGACCACTCGCTTGATGTCGAGGTTCTCGCTCACCGCCTCGATGATCACGTCGCACGCCGCCAGGTCCTCGACCTGGGTGGTGCCGGTGATGCGCTCGGCGATCGCCCCCTTCTCGTCGGCGCTCAGCTTGCCGCGCTCCACCGCCCGGTTCATCGAGTTGTCGATGCGCTCCAGGCCCCTGGCCAGGAAGGTCTTGTTGACCTCGCGCACCAGGGTCTTGTAGCCGGCCTTGGCGCTGACCTCGACGATGCCCGCCCCCATGAGGCCGCAGCCCAGCACGCCCACGGTCTTGATCTCGCTCATCTCTCGCTCCTCCTCGGGGCCCTCAGGCCGCATCCTCGTTGCGGAAGGCGGCGGCTATGCCGAAGCCCCCGCTGACGCACAGGCTGGCCAGCCCGCTCGCCTGGCCGCGGCGGCGCAGCTCGTGCAGCAGGGTCACCACGATGCGCGCCCCGGTGGCGCCGATGGGATGGCCCAGCGCGATCGAGCCGCCGTTGACGTTCAGCCGCTCGCGCTCGAGCCCCAGCGCCCGCTCGCAGGCCAAGACCTGGGCGGCGAAGGCCTCGTTGATCTCCACCAGATCGAAGGCGTTGACGCTCGACAGCCCCCGCTTCGCCAGCAGTTTTTCGATGGCCGGCACCGGGCCGTAGCCCATGCGCGCCGGGGCGACGCCCGCCGAGGAGTGGTCGACGAAGCTTGCCAGGATCGGCAGGCCGAGGGCCTCGGCCTTGGCGCGCGTCATCATCAAGAGCATGGCCGCGCCGTCGGTGATGCCCGAGGCGTTGCCGGCGGTGACGGTGCCGTTGGGTCGAAACACCGGGGCGAGTTTCTCGAGGCTGGGGAGAGTCACGCCGTCCCGGGGATGTTCGTCGGTTTCGACCAGGGTGTCCCCGCGCCGGCCCGGCACGGTGATCGGTGCGATTTCGCTGGCGAACCGGCCGGCCGCGCGTGCCCGTTCGTTGCGGTTCTGGCTGCCGAGAGCCCAGGCGTCTGCCGCGGCTCGGGTGATGCCCTTTTCGCCGGCGAGCTCCTCGGCCGTTTCGCCCATGACCAGCTTCGACAGCGGATCGTCGAAGCCGTCGCGGTACATCCCGTCGACGACTTCGGACGGGCCGAGCCGGTAGCCGAGACGCGCGTTCTCGAGCAGATACGGCACGCGCGTCATGCTCTCCATGCCGCCCACGAGCGCGATCTCCGCCTCGCCGTCCTCGATCGCGGCCGCACCGAGAGTGATCGCCTTCACGCCGCTCGCGCACGCCTGGTTCACCGTCCACGCCGGGGTCTCCTCGGGCACGCCCGCTCCGAGGGAGACCTGTCGCGCCGGGTTCGGGCCGTTTCCGGCCTGCCGCGCCATGCCGAAGATCGTCTCGCCGACTTCCAAAGGGGCGACTCCAGCCCGCTCCAGGGCGGCCTTCGCGCTCCCGATGCCGAGGTCCTTCGCGGGCACGTCCTTCAAGGAACCGAGGAATCGGCCGATGGGTGTCCGCACCGCGGACAGGATCGCGATCGACATGAGTCTCCTTCCGTCTTTCAAAGCGGGCGTGACGACGCTATAAGGCAAGGAATATGGACTCGAATCTCCCGCCGGAAAAGCCCCGCGCGCTCGCGCTGCTCACGGACTTCGGCCTGGCCGATGCGTTCGTGGGCGAGATGAAGGGCGTGATTCACGGAATCGCGCCGGACGCGCGCGTGATCGATCTCGCGCACGGCGTGCGGGCGGGTGCGGTGCGCGAAGGGGCGTGGGTCCTCAGTCGCGCCTTCGACGCATTCCCTCCGGGGACGGTCTTCTGCGCCGTCGTCGATCCGGGGGTCGGCGGCGACCGCCGGGGCCTCGTCCTCGAGGCGGGAGGCTACCACTTCGTCGGCCCGGACAACGGCCTGCTCGCGGCCGCGGCGGAGCGCGCCGCCGCGGGCCGGGAGATCCGGGCCGTGGAGATCGCGCTGCGTGAACTCGATCGCCGCCGCCGGGGTACGACGTTCGACGGCCGGGACCTGTTCGCGCCCACGGCGGCCCGACTCGCGGCCGGGCTCGCGCTCGCGCAGGTCGGGCCCGAGCTCGAAGACTGGATCTCGCTGGCGCCGTTCCGGCCGGAAGCGGTCGGCGCGGACTGGGAGGTCGAGATCGTCACCTCGGATCGCTTCGGCAACCTCGTGACCGTGGCAGCGGAGGCGTTTCTCCGCGAGACGTTCGGCGAGGACTGGCGAGGGATCCGGGTGCGGGCGGGGGGACGGGAGATCGAAGGAGTCCGGTTCGCGTACGAAGAGGCGGCGGAGGGCGACCTGCTGCTGTCGATCGGCGGTGGGGGGAGCCTCGAGATCTCGGCGAATCGGGGTTCGGCCCGGAAGCTCCTGCGAATCGGCCCGGGCGATCGGGTGCTGCTGAGGCCGCCCGCGGCCTGATGGGCCGCTCGCCCCGACGCGCCGCGGCGGGGTGCAGAACGGAGGCCGGACGACCGAAACAGCGGAGGTGGAGGAGGGGAGATGAAGGCACTGAGGAACATCGTGTTCGGACTCGCGGGCATTCTGGGTGGTGCGGTGCTCGCCGGATGTGGGCCCGACGCCGCGTCGTCGTCGGATCTGCCCCGCAGCTCCGTGGCGGTGGAGGTCGCTCCGCCTGCCGCGGCCGCCCCGGCGACCCCCGTCCTTCGCCACGCGAGTCGCGCGATCGGGCGCGGCGAGTCTCTCGACTGGGTGCTCGCGAGCCTGGATCTGGCCCCGGCCGAGCGATTGCTCGCGATCGACGCGCTGAAGTCGGAGGTCGATCTCCGGCGCGTGATGCCGGGCGAGACGGTCGACGTCGCGCGCGAGGAAGGCGGACTGCTCCGGGAGGTCGCGCTGCAGCGCGATCGTCTCGAGCGGGTCGTCGCGCGCTGGCTCGACGAGCAAGCGTCGCCGGTGGTCGAGGTGGAGCGTCGCGAGCCGGTGTGCCATCTCCGTCGCATCGAGGGCACGCTCGACTCGAGCCTCTTCGAGTCCGTGGTTGCGGCCGGTGGCGACGCGAACCTCACGATGCGCTTCGCGGACCTGCTCGCGTGGCAGGTCGACTTCCTCACGGATCCACGCGCGGGCGATCGCTTCACGATCGTGGTCCGCGAGGAGTGGCTGGACGGAGAGTGCCTCGGCTTCGGGAAGATCCTCGCGGCCGAGTACCAGGGCGCGGAGGCGTCGTCGCGTGCGATCCGCTACGTCGACGAGAACGGTGTCCTCGACTGGTACGACGATACGGGCCGCTCCGTGCGTCGCGCGTTCCTGAAGTCGCCGCTCGAGTACCGTCGCATCTCCTCGCGCTTCTCGAACGGACGTCGCCACCCGATCCTGAAGGTCGTGCGGCCGCATCACGGTGTGGACTACGCGGCGCCCACGGGAACCCCCGTCAGTGCGCTCGGCGACGGGAAAGTCATCTTCGCCGGTCGCAAGGGAGGCTACGGGAACTACATCGAGGTCCGCCACAGCTCGACCTACACGACCTGTTACGGACACCTTGCGCGCTTCGCGAAGGGAGTGCGCGTGGGCGCGCGCGTCGGTCAGGGCGACGTGATCGGATACGTCGGGTCCACCGGCCTGTCCACCGGGCCGCATCTCGACTTCCGCGTGAAGAAGAACGGTGGATTCGTGGACCCGCTGCGTCTCGACGCGCCTCCCGGGCGCGAGATCTCTGCCGACGGGATGGCCCGTTTCGCCCGGTACCGGGATCGCACGCGTTCCCTGGAACGATCGATCGCGCTCGGAGAGTCCCTGCCGGAGATCGAGGCCTGGGCCCGACTCGGATGGCTCGGCGGCGCCGAGGACGTGATGGCGACCGAAGGGGAGGGAGCGCTGATCCTCGCGGGTTCGGCCGCCCCCTAGGCCGGTTCTCGTCGCGGCATCCGCCGACGAAGTGAGCCGCGCCGCGTTGACACGGGGCGAGGGACTTCCTAACGTCCATCGCGACGGGCCGGCGAGCCGCCGGCCGCTCTCGAGCCAAGGAGACCGCGATGAGACAGCTCAGCCCTTCGATGCCGCGCCTTTGGACCCTTCTCGCTCTCGCCGTGGCCTTCGGGCTCGGTCGCTGGCTCGCGGCGGGCCCCGCCGAGATTCTCGCTCCTCCGGCGGCGATGGCCTCCGAGACGGTCGCCGTCAGTGCGGGCCAGCGTCTGGTCAGCACGGACGGCGGCACGGCCTACCTCTGGCACTTCGACGGGCAACGCGTGGAGCTTCTCGGGGTCACGAAGGCGGTCGAGGGCGGCGAAGGCCAGGCGGCCTTCGTGTGGATGCCGGGCGTCGAGCGCCGCAAGTAGCGGATCCGGAAACCGCGGGGGGCTGGGGTGCCCCCTGGGCATCTCTGATCAAGAGGTTCACAGTTTTGGACGATTCTTGGGGTACGTTCTGGGAGCGACTGATCGTCGGCTGGGTCGGGGTCCTCGTGGTGGGATTCGCGCTCCAGGGGCTCTGGTTCGGCCTCGTGGCCGCCCTGGAGGCCTGGAAGCCCGTCTGGGAGCCCTCGCTGGCCGACGCGTCGGGGTGGGTGCTCCGCCTCTGGGTGGTGGGGCTGATCGTGGCGGCGGGCTGGCAGGGATTTTTTGCCCTCTCCGCCCGTTCGGAGGCCGGGGCCCGTTGACGTCCCGGGGTGTTCGTTTCTAAACTGGGAGTCGTTCGGGAAGTGTGAACTCTCTTCCCGGGCGTCGAACGAATTCGACACAACCAGCGGAGTTCCCATGAAAAAGTGGTTCCGGGCTCTCGTGCTGACCCTCGCGGCGACGGCGATGATCGCGAGCGCGTCTCATGCGGGCCCCGGGAAAAACGGTGAGAGCGGCGATCCGGACCGTCCGAACGTGTCGACGATCCCGGTTCGTGATGATGCGGTCATCGACTCCGACGGATCCCGCACTGGGACGCAGCGTGCGGCGAGTGAGTGGCGGTTCCTCCTCATGAGGATCTACCTGAAGCTGGCCTGGGCGTCGATCCAGTAGCGTTCGATCGTCTCGTAGTCGCGGGATCCTGGGATCCCACCGTCGGCGTTTCGTGAATCGTTCTCGCCGGCAAGTCGTTGGACCACTTCTGGCCCGAGGTTTGGTGGATGTCGCATCCCCACGAGAAGCCGGACGCCGGAACCACGGGCGGGGCTTCGGCACGGGCGAACGATCGACTCCCTACGGACGAGAGACCGGCGGATGACGTCGGGTTGCTGGAGCAACTCGCCGAGTTCAGCCGCGGCGCGGGAGAGTTCGGGTCCGCCCTCGAGTACTACGAGCAGATTCTGAAGATCGCCCTGAAGGCGCGGGAGTCGGGCGAACTCGTCCAGCACGTCTGGGTGCAGATGGCGAGCTGCAGGATTCAGACGGGCGACTTCCAGGGTGCCCTGGCACTCCTCGACCGGGCCCTCGCCACCCCGGGCGAAGCGCGATCCGTCGCCCTCGGGCGTATCCACAACGAGCGAGCCTGGGCCCTCACCAATTTGGGCCGCTACACGGAAGCAGAGAAGGCCTTCCGCGACGCACGGGACACCGTTCTCGATCGAGAGAAAGCGGCGGTCCTGGCGCGGGCGCAGAACGGCCTCGGCACCGTTGCCATGCGAAACGGTGACTGGGAGACGGCAAGCAGGGCATTCCAGTCCGCTCTCTCGGGCTTCCGGACCATCGAAGACCGCGATGGAGTCATGCGCGTGTTGAACAACCTCGGGCTCATGGAAAAGAACCGAGGCAACTACGAGCAGGCGATGGTTCACACGAGACATTCGCTCCGAGTCGCGGAGGAACTTGGCGACTCCTACAGCGCCGCGATCTCGCTGGGAAACCTCGGAGTCGTCGAGTTCAAGGCCGGCGACTGGTGCTCGGCCTACGAGTCGTGGTCGCGCGCGTTGCGAATGGCGGAGGCCATCGGAGATAAGGCGGGAACTGTGGTCGCCTCCCTCGGGCTGGGCAACTACCACCTGCACCGGCGGGAGCTGGACGACGCGGCCGCATTCTACGAACGCGCGGAAGTACTCAGTCGCGAACTGAGCGAGATGCGGTCTCTGGCCCTGACGCACGAGTTCCGCGGCGACTTGGCGCTGGTACGTGAATCGTATGAAGACGCGCGGCAGTGCTACCTGACCGCACTGGAACTCGGCGAGAAGATCGCGCCGCGAGGCGACGTGGTCCTCGAGGCGCTGCGCCGTCTCGCGAACCTGGAATCACAGCTCGGACAGGTCGCTGCAGCGAGATCATATCTCTCCCGCGCGATCGTCGTTGCGTCCGGCATGCACGACGACTATGAACTGGGTCTGTTGTTGCGTGTTCGTGCCCGCATCGAGTCGTCCGACGGGGATGTCGCGAGTGCCCGAGATTCCTACCTCGAGTCCGTGCGCCTGCTGGAATCGGGCGGCACGGTCTTCGACCTCGCGGTTTCACGTGCCGAGTTCGCGGCCTTCTGTCTCGAGAACATCGTGGATCTCGAGGAAGCCGCCCGCCACCTCGAGCTCGCACGCGAGACCTTCGAGCGTGTCGGGGCCGAGTACGAGGCCGGTCACGCCTACCTGCTCGCCGCCAAGCTCGAGATGGTCTGCGACCACCCGACCGGCGAAGCCCGCCACCACCTGCAGTCGGCGATGGCGCTGCTCGAGCGGGTGGGAAGCGAAGAGGACCAGGCGGCCCTCGCCTCGATGCACCGGGACATCGATCGGCTCCTCGAGGAGACGGCGGCGTCCGAGCGCAACGATCTGGCGGCCCTGAATGAGACCGTGAGCCGGATCCAGCGGGAGTCCGATCCGCGCGCAAAGGTGCGCCTGATCGAGCGCGCGCTGGAGGAGCGGATGAACGCGGACCGCGTTTGCCTGATGCTCACGCAGGGCGACTCGATCGTGGTGTCGCCGGATTCCGGCGTGAACCGAGCCGAGGCGGATCGCGCGGCCGAGATCGTGGATGCGCTTCGCGGCGATCATGCGCTGGAGGCAAAGCCGATCGTGTCGACGTCGCCGATGCGGGATCCCCGCTTCGCGTCGGACGCCGACCTCGTGCATGGTCTCGGATCGGTCGCGTTCATGCCGCTCTTCTCGGAAGACGAAGTGGTCGGCGGTCTCTACGTCGACGTCTGCCAGGAGGCGGGCTACTTCCGGCAGCCCGAGCTCGATTTCCTGGTGGCCTTCGCGCCCGCCGCGGGTCTCGCGGTGCAGGAAATGCGACTGGACGCGGTCCGCGACGAGAACCGCGAGCTGCGACGTCGTCTGGCCCGTCGCTCCGGATTCGAGGGCATCATCACTCAGAGTCGGCGGATGCTCGAGATCCTCGACCTGATCGAGCGTCTCGGCGACAGCCAGGCCACGGTGCTCCTGCAGGGCGAGACCGGAACGGGGAAGGAGCTGCTGGCGCACGCGCTGCAGCGCTCGTCGGGACGGGCGTCCGGCTCGTTCGTGGTCGTCAACTGTGCCGCGCTTTCGCAGGACGTACTCGAGAGTGAGCTGTTCGGTCATGTGAAGGGCGCGTTCACCGACGCGAAGGCCGACAAGATCGGCCTGTTCGAGAAGGCGGACGGCGGCACGATCTTCCTCGACGAGATCGACAAGACGCCGGTCGCGTTCCAGGAGCGGCTGCTTCGCGTGTGTGACCAGGGTGAGGTGAAGCCCGTCGGGTCGGCGCACGTCCGTCACGTGAACGTCCGGATCATCTGCGCCACGAATCGGTCGCTGCTCGACCTCGTGGAAGAGGGGCGGTTCCTGAAGGATCTCTACTATCGCCTCCGGGTGATCCAGATCGAGATCCCGCCGCTGCGGGAACGGAAAGAAGACATTCCGCTGCTCGTCGACTACTTCCTCGAGCACTTCAACCAGACGATGGGACGATCGGTGCGTGGATTCTCGCACGAGGCGATGAATGCGCTCGTGTCCCACTCGTGGCCGGGCAACGTTCGGGATCTGCGTCACGAGGTCGAGCGAGCGGTCGCGATGGCCTCGGGAGAAACGATGATCCGGCGCGAGGACCTCGCAACGCACGTCTCCGCGAACGAGACGTCGTCGATGCCGGTGGAACTCGCAGCCGATCAGTCGCTCTCCGACCTGGTGGAGACGATCGAGAAGGAGCTGGTGGAGCGGGCCCTCCGCGAGACGGGAGGCAACCGATCGCACGCGGCGCGTTCGCTCGGAATCAGCCGACGCGGCCTTCTGAACAAGATCGCCCGGTACGAGATCGAGTTGTAGCGACCGGGAGACCGGTGCCGCCACTGGGCCGGGCCACCGGGCCGCCCGGCGTATCGAACCCGCCGGACCGAATCCGCAGACGTTCTGAGCGGGGCGCCTTTTCCGGCGCCCCGCTTCCTTTTGGTGCCGATCGCCGAGCGCGGCAGCTCCGGGTCGAGTTTCCGCGTCGTCGGCGCCGAGACGGCGCCCCCTCGACAGCTTCCCGGAGAGGTGTGCACCGAGTGTCCAATCCCTGCGGGGGTGAATGTGAAGTACGGTGACACCGGCAAGCCGTTTGTTTGCAATCACTTGGATCGGCACGGGGTCGAGTGTAAACCACCTGCGCACTTTCGGGCCCGCCGACCGGCCCGCGCCGCGCGGCCCCCGCGCCGATCCCGTCCCGCCGGACCTCCGCAACTCCCTATGTGAAGACGACTTACGGGCTCGACACAAACTCTTGGCTTCCGTTCGGCTCGCTTGGCACGAGCCCTGCAATCTCCTGCGTCCGAGGCAAGAACAATGTGGAGGTCTTGCCGATTCGATGCCGGCCCGTTGCCAATCCTCGAACCCCGTCGCGAGCGGGGGGAACAGGGAGGCCGCCATGAACCCCTGGGCGTCGGACGACCTCGGAGAAGTTCTCTTCGAAGGAGGTCTCAGTATGCTGGAATCGCGTGAGGCAGAGGCCGCCGAGCGGTCGAACCACGATTCCGAAGACGCACCTCGCCGGCGCGCGTCCCGGGGCACGACGGCCTCGGCGTCCGGGCGAGACAGTCTCGGCACCTATCTCGCAGCGATCAGCCGCATCCGGCTGCTGACCCGCGAACAGGAAGTCACGCTCGCGAGAGCGGCCCGGGGCGGCGACTCGAAGTCGCACGATCATCTCGTGGCCGCGAATCTCCGCCTGGTCGTCTCGATCGCGCGACGCTACCAGGGAATGGGGCTCTCCTTCTCGGACCTGATCGGAGAGGGCAACCTCGGTCTCATCAAGGCGGCGGAGTACTTCGATCCCGAGCTCGGGTTCCGGTTCTCGACGTACGCGTCCAAGTGGATCCGGCAGTCGATCACCCGCGCACTCGCGAATCACAGCCGCACGGTGCGGATTCCCGCGAACGTCATCGCGAACCTCCGCAAGTACCTGCAGGTGGAACGCGCGCTCGCCCAGCGCACGAACGGCGAGCACACGATCGACGATGTCTCGCGCGAGCTCGGTCTTCCCGTGGAGAAGGTCACGGATCTCGCGCGCTTGACCCGCAGCACGCTCTCCATGGACTCGCCGATCGGCGACGAGGCGAGCGCGACCCTGTACGACCTGCTGCCGGACACGGGGGAGGCCTCTCCGCTGGAGCAGGTCGGCGACACGCTGAACCGGCGTCGTCTCACCTCGCTGCTCGAGCGCCTCGACGAGCGCGAGCGTCGCATCCTGAACTTCCGTTTCGGGCTGGACGGCCAGGAGCCGCTCTCCCTGGAGGAGACCGGCAAGAAGATCGGCGTGACGCGCGAGCGCGTCCGCCAGATCGAGAAGCGGTGCCTGCTGAAGCTCCGCGCCGCGGCCCGCAGCGTCTGAGGAGCGAAGCGAACATTCCCGGGCGGCCCGCGAGGCGGTCCGGAACGAGGGTCCCCGTGGCGGCGGGGGCCCTTTTTCGTGCGCGGCCGGGCGGGACCATGGCCCCGCGATTGTCCTCCTCCCGCGGGCGTGGTACCTGAGGCGAGGGGGTTCTGCCGTGGCCGGCTCGCGTTCACAGCCCGATCTGTTCTCCGCCCGGACCCTGGTCCGCGACGGCGGCGGCGACGTGGAGCTCGTCGGGACCGTCGCCCGGATCACGTTCCGGAGTGAGGACACGGGCTACACCGTGGCCCGCGTCGCGCCCGAGGGCGACGAGAAGACCTGGGCCGTGGTCGGGAAGATGCCGTCCATCTCCGTGGGCGAGCCCGTTCGCGTGCGGGGCAAGTGGGTCGAGCATCCGAAGTTCGGCCGTCAGCTGGAGGTCACCCGCCTGGAGCGACGCGCCCCGGCCACGAACGAGGCGATCGTCCGCTACCTGAGCTCGATCTCGGCGGGGGGACAGGGCGGCACGGGTGTGGGTCCGAAGCTCGCGGAACGCATCGTGCAGACGTTCGGGGCCGACACGCTCTCGGTGATCGAGGACCGCCCCGAGGAGCTCACGCGGGTGAGTGGCGTCTCCGCCAAAAAGGCCCGGGCGCTCGCGGTCGCGGTCCGCGAGAGCGTGCGACTGCGGGATCTCACGTTGCTGCTGGAGGAGAACGGTCTGGGCGCGCGCTACGCGGCCCGCATCCAGGATCGCTACGGCGAGTCGGCCCTCAACGTGGTGCGGGAGGATCCGTATCGCCTCGCGCGCGAGATCTGGGGGATCGGATTCGTCCGGGCCGACGCTCTGGCGCGAAGTCTCGGCAAGGATCCCGAGGACCCGGATCGGATCGACGCCGGATTGACGCATGCGCTGCGCCGATCGGCCGATCTCGGCGACGTCTACGTGCCGGCGGAAGAACTTGTCCGCGCGGCCGAGGATCTCCTCCAGGTCGACACGGTCGTCGTGGAACGCGGGCTCG
>JAGQIB010000256.1 GCA_020431545.1 Gemmatimonadota bacterium | reverse complement strand
GCGAGCTGGTTTCCGGTCGCATCCTTCTTGTGGCACATGGAGCATTTCTTGAGGCCGATGTACTCGTAGTCCGCGGCCGACGCGACGCTCGTTCCGAGGAACGCCGTGACCGCCAGACCGACCATCCACAACGTGACGTTTCGCATTTCTTCCCCTCCCCGATGGCCCCTCCGGGCCTCCGCCGAAATGGCGGACTCAGGACTCGCGTATGGTTACCCGGACACCCCGGAGCCGTCCAGCGGTTCCCGGGTGCCTTCGGAAACCCCCTACGGGGTCTCCGAACCCCGTACCTCGAGATTCGGGCCCAGGTGGCACTGAACACACAGGGCACGCTGCTTCTCGAACCGTGTGAGCTTCTCCTGCTCGCCACTGTGCGGTTCGTGGCAGGACGAGCACACCAGCGGCCGACCGTTCCGGGGATCGATGACCCGTTCCCCCATCGGGTGCAGGTGCGTCTCGGGCACGCCATCGTGACATCCCAGGCACAGGTCGATCTGGTTCTCGATCATCAGCCCCGGGAACTCGCTTCCGTGCGGCGCGTGGCAGGTCTCGCAGTCCTGCTCCGGATGTTGCACCGATCCGGCGAACAGATCCCGCGAGTGGCAGGAGAAGCAGGTCTTCGCGATCCCGTCCCTTCGCAGCAGGGTCGACGTCTTGCCCGCGTGCGGCGAATGGCAGTTCAGACACGCGCGCTCGTCCGACATCGGCGCGTGGTGACCCGCCGCGTCCGGTCCCGGCACCTCGACGTCGTGGCACGACGCGCACAGCTCCGCCCCGGTGTCCACGAGCTCACCCGAGTCCTCGTGGCACGAGGCGCAGTCCTGATCCGCGTACGGCTCGTGGAAGAACTTCGGCATCAACCCGGGTCGGTCGGAACCGTGCGGATCGTGGCACCCGGCGCAGTCCCCGGTCGTGATCTCGAAGTTCCCGTGCTTCGCGCGGAACTCCGGGGTTTCCGCGTCGTGACACGGCGCGCAGGACGCCGCCACGGAGGCCGCCGTGAGCAGGCCCTCCGACCGGCCCACGTGAGGCTCGTGGCAGTCGAAGCACTCGCCGAGACTCGCCGGGCGATGGGGGCGCGAGAGCTTCGTGCGCGCGAGGACGTCCTCGTGGCACTCCCCGCACAGCGCGGGTGTCGTCTCGTTCAGCAGGGCCGGCGAGAAACCGTCGTGCGCTCCGTGGCACGTTCGGCATCCGCCGTCGCGCGCCGGTGCGTGGACGAGGTCCCGGTCGGCGCGTGCGATCGCGTCGGCCGGCTCGTCATGGCAACGCGCACAGAGCACGTCCGTCCGCGCCGGCAGCAGGTTCTCGGCCGACGAAGCATGGGGCGCGTGGCACTCCGTGCACTCCCCCGCCTCCACCGGCGGGTGCAGCTCGCGGCCGGGCGTGCTCGGGGTCGGGGCGTCGTGGCACTCGAGACAGAGGTCCGGCACCGACTCCGTCAGGCGAATCGGGCGTCCCGGAGCGGGATCCTCGTGGCAGTCCGAGCACGAGGCGTCCGCGAAGGCCTCGTGCGCGAACGGTCGGATCATCGACTTGCTCTTGCCGCCGTGCGGATCGTGGCAGGACAGGCACGCCTCCGCGCCGATCACGTGCTCGCCGTGCGCGACACGCAGCGCGTCGGCCTCCGGATCGTGACACGACGTGCACGTCGCGACGAGCCGGATCGAACCGTCGTCGTCGCGCGTGCGGTGGGCGTCGTGGCACACGGCGCAGCGTCCTTCCGCCACCGGCGTATGGAGCTGGAGCTCCTCGAAGATCTTCTGGAGATCGCCGTGGCACTCGAAACACAGATCCGCCCCGGCCTTGCGGGCCAGCTTGCCGCCCTCGACCTCCGAAGCGTGCGGCGAGTGACACGACGTGCACTCTCCCCGGGCGAACGGTTCGTGCCAGCTCGCCGGCGTCACGGTCGCGTCCGCCACGTCGTGGCACTCCGCGCACAGATCTCCGACGCTTTCGGTCAGGAGAGCTCGCTGCTCCCCGGCATGCGCGACGTGGCACGTCTCGCAGTCGCCATCGGCGAACGGCGGATGGACCTCGGCGAACCGGAACTCGTCCGCCTGATCCCGGTGGCAGTTCAGGCACAGCGCCGGAGCGGCCGACCGCAGCATCGCGACCTCGTCCGTCCCGTGCGCTCCGTGGCAATCCGAGCAACTGCCGCCCTGGAACGGCAGGTGCGAGATCGGCTCCTCGGCGCGTAGCTCGCGCAGGTCGTCGTGGCACGAGAAGCACGTGGTGTCGACCGGCTCGCGCAGCAGGTGCGGATGCTCCGACGCGTGCGAGGCGTGACACTCCCGGCAGTCGCCGTCCATCGGCGGATGCGGATGCGAGACGGATCCGGCCGTTTCCACGAGCTCCTCGTGGCAGCTGCGACACAGGTCCTCGGGCGGTTCCCGCAGCAGGGCCGGGGTCTCCGTACCGTGCGGAGCATGACAGACGTCGCAGGCCTTCGCCCGGAACGGTCCGTGGACGGACTCCATCTCCAGTTCGTCGCGGATGTCCCGGTGGCAGGACACGCAGAGTTCGTCGGCGCCGCCGCGAAGGAGCGACGGGAGATTCGAGCGATGCGGCTCATGGCAGGACAGGCACTTGCCCTCCGCCGCGGGAGCGTGCGGATGCGCGGTCGCCATCGCCGTCTCCGCCTGGTCGTGACACGAGGCGCACAGAGCGTCCTCATCGTCCACGAACACGGTGACGTCGTCGTTCACGGACTCGTGGCAGGACTCGCAGTCCCCCGCCGCGAACGGCTCGTGGATGAACCCTCCGCTCGCCGCGGGCGGCGTCCCGTGGGGATCGTGGCACGAGGAGCAGGCGGCGCCCGCCACCTCCGGTCTTCCGTGGAGTTCCGGCAACTCCTCACGGGGACCGTGGCAGCGGGCGCACAACTCCGCCTCCGGCGCCTGCAGCAATCCGGGAATCGTGGACTCGTGTTCCGTGTGGCACTCCGAGCACTTGCCCTCCGCGAACGGGGCGTGCAGATCCTCGGCCCCCACGAGCGCGGCGAGACGTGGATGACACGTCGCGCACGTGGTCGCCGGATCGGATCGGAGGAGGGCGGCGTTCGGGCCGCCGTGCGGGTCGTGACACGAGGCACAGGTCGTGGCTTCGGTCGTGAGATGGCTGAACGCTGCGTTCTCGTCCGGGACGATGTCCGTGTGGCACGTCACGCAGAGGTCCGGGAAGCCCCGCTGCAAGACGAGCTGCTGCGCGAAGCCGTGCCGCTTGTGGCAGGACTCGCAGTCGCGATCCTTCACCGGCGCGTGCGGGAACTCCATCTCGTCGTACTCGCG
>JAGQIB010000255.1 GCA_020431545.1 Gemmatimonadota bacterium | reverse complement strand
CGAGCGGCCCCGGGGCGGCGGTCGCCGCGGCCGTGCTCGAGGAACGGCAAGGGGACTTTGCGGCGGCGGACGTCGCGTTCGAGCGCGCGGCCCGCGAGTACGCCGCGGCCGGTCGGGCACTCGACGCCCATCGCGTCCGGATCCTGCGCTTCTTTCGCGAGTCCGAGCGATCCGGCTCTCCGGAGCGGGAGGCCGCGCTGCGCGCGATGCGAGCGAGCGCGGAGCGCGAGTTCGGGCCGGTCGACGTCGCGGAGATCGCGCTGATGCTCGGCGACGAGCTCTACTCCCGGGATTACGCCGAGGGGCTGGCGCACTTCGAACGCGCGCGCGAATTGCTGCTCCCGCAGCGACCGTGTCGCGCCCTCGCCGACGCCCTCTACGGAATCGCGAAGAGCCGGCGGCGAGCGGGGGATCTCGGCGGTGCGGCCGCGAGCTACGAGGAGGCCGCCTCCCTCGCGCGGAGACTGCCGGTGCCGGCCACGGAGATCCGGGCGTTGCGGGGGATCGCGATCGTTCGCCGGGATCTCGGGGAGTACGACGCGAGCGCGGCGGCATTCGAGTCCTTGCTCGCGAAGTGTCGGGACACCGGGAATCTCCGCGAGCTGCAGCGGGCCCAGGGCAGCTACCGCTCCGTGCTGCGCGCCCTCGGACGCTACCGGGAGGCGCGGGATCTCGCGGAGGAGAGGCTGCGAATCTGTCGCGAGCTGGACCTCACGAACGACCTGCCCTACGCGCTCGACTCGTACGGGGGAGAGGAGGCGTTGCTGGGACGGCTTCAGGAGGCGCAGTCGTTGTTCGCCCAGGCGCTGACGCTCGCCGATCGTCCCGGCTCCCGGAACGCGATGGTGTTTCCGCTCGTCCACCTCGTCGACGTTTCGATCGACCTCGGCGATCTCGACACCGCCGAGCGACATCTGCGCGCGGGGCTCGAAGTCGCGGCGGAGGTCGGTCACGCGACGGGAGAGAGGCTGCTCCATCGTCTGGAGATCCGGCTGCTGGAGCAGCGCGATCGTCACGCGGACGTGCTCGCGGCACTCGACGCGACGGAGGAGCCCGGTCTCACCGTGGCGGAGCGGTGGTCCCGCTCCCGGATGCGAGCCCGAGCTCTCGCGGCGCTCGGGCGTGTCCCCGCGGCGCTCGCGGTTCTGGACTCGACCGCGGCGCGCCTCTACGACGGCACGACGGATCGCTTCGAGTACGGTTACTCGCAGGAAGCGCGCGCGCTGATCCTCACGAACGCCGGGCGCTTCGACGAAGCGGTCGCGGCCGCCGAGGAGGCCGTCGCGATCGCCGCGGAAGCGGGGGCCGGCGCCGGCCTGGCCATGAGTCATCGCCTCGCCGGGCAGTCGCTCGCGGCGGCCGGACGATCGCAGGAAGCGGTGCCCCATCTCGCGCAGGCCGTCGAGTGGGTCGAGCGGACGAACCGCGCGCTGACGCTCGGAGATCAGCGGGCGGAGCACCTCGCGCGGTGGTACGGGACGTACGTCTCGCTCGCGAGCGTGCTGGCCGACGTCGGTCGGGCGGAGGAAGCGTTCCGGGTCTTCGAGGCGAGTCGCGCGCGGGAGCTGCGACGTCTGTTCGGCTCCGCGGCCCCGGGACTGCACGGTCGGGTGCCCGCGTCGTTCGCGAGCGAACTCGAGCGCACCGAGCTCGATCTCGCCCTGCAGGAGGCGGTGCTCGAGCGCACGACGCCCGACGATCCGCACCGGGCGGAGCTCCGGGCCGTCGTCGATTCGCTGGATGCGCGTCGCGCCGCGCTGCGCGAGGAGCTTGGACGCCTCGCGCCGGAGTACGCCCGGGAGATCGGGGTCGCCACGGCGATCTCGGCGACCGCGGCGAGAGAGCGGCTGGGGCCCGGGGATCTGCTGCTCGCGTTCATGGTGGGCGGCGCGGAGACGCTCGTCTTCGAGCTCAAGGCGGACACGCTCGACGTCCGCCGGGTCCCGCTCGACCGGACCGAGCTGGGAGAACTCGTGGGGGCTCTCGCGGAGTCCGTGCGCGCCGGGAACTCGGAGGAGTGGCGCGAGCATGCGGCGGAGATCGCGGATCGCTTGTTCGGCGCCAAAGCGTGGCGCTCGGCTCCGCCCGCCCGTCTTGCCGTCGTGCCCGACGGTCCGTTGCATCACCTGCCGTTCGACCTGTTGCCGGTGGCGGACGGTCGACTGCTGCTGGAGACGAGCGAGATCGTCCAGGGAGCGTCCGCGACTTTGCTGCTCGAGCCGCGCCCCCGAGCGGTTCGCCACGACGGCACATCGCCGCTGCTCGCCTTCGGCGATCCCACGGCTCCGGACTCCACGTGGGGCGCTCTGCCCTGGGCGCGGCGCGAGGTCGAGGGGCTGCGCGAGACCTTCCCCGCGGCGCGCGTCTACACGGGCGCGAGCGCGACCGAGTCGCGGGTCTATCGCGAAGCGCCCGAGGCCTCCGTGCTGCACCTGGCCGCGCACGCCTGGGCCGATCCCGACGCGCCGCGACGTTCCGGCGTGGTGCTGGCGCCCGATGGCGCGACGCCCGAGCACGACGGCTTCCTGCACGCCTTCGAGGTGCTGGAGCAGTCGTTCCCGCAGGACCTCGTGACCCTGTCGGGGTGCGAGACGGGGCGCGGAGCGTGGGTCTCCGGGGAGGGTCTGCTCGGGCTCTCCCGGGCTTTCCAGATCGCCGGCGCCCGCTCGATCGTCGTGAGCCTGTGGGACGTGGACGACGCCGCCACCGCCGATTTCATGGCCAGGTTCTACCGGCGCTGGACCGGCGGGAGTCCGCTCGCGACCGCACTCCGGGAGGCGAAGCTCGAGTTCTTCCGGGAGCGGGACGAGGTCGTGACGTCGGGCGGCGAAGCTCGCGGTGTTCGCCGTGTCCCGGCCGCGGGACCGCGGCATCCGAGGTACTGGGCCCCGTTCGTACTGCTCGCGGACGAGTCCGCGTTCGGACGCTCCCCGGGCGACGGCGCCCGGTAGCTCGCCTTGACGGCGCGGACCGGCCTCTGATTCACTCCCTGCGGCCGCGGCGGCAACGTCGCGCCGCTCCGATCGGCCGGTGTGGTGAAATTGGTAGACGCGGCGGACTCAAAATCCGCTGGCCCTTGCGGGCCGTGCCGGTTCGAGTCCGGCCACCGGCACCAGCGGCGCCCCTTCGCGGCAGTCGCCCCGTCTCCGACGTTATCCGTCAGCTAAACGCCGGGTTCCCGGCTGCCGATTCCAGAGGAGGCCCTCTCCGCCTGAGGCCGCGAATCGGGAGCTGATCATCCGTCCGACACTCGTCGTCCGCCTGGTGGCCGTGGCCATCGGATTCGTCGCGTTCTCCTCCGTCGTGGTGGGCCTCGTCGCCCGGATGGAGTCGAACGTCTCCACGATGCTGGACGAGACCCGGACCCGCTCGTTCGAGAGCCTGATCATCGCGCACGACATGCTGCTCGAGTTCGAGCGGCTGGATCTCGCGTCGAACGAGGCGTGCAGTCGTCCGTTCGCGGCGGGACCCGAGGCGCGACGGCGGGCCGCGCTGGGAGCGATGGACCGCCACCTCGCGCGGCTGAACGAGCTGGCGAAGGACGAGGTCGTGGGTGGAAGCGGCGCGCGGCTCCACGTGAACTTCAACTCCTACCGCCGCGAGTGGGATGCGCTGCTTCGCCAGCGTCGCGACGTCGGGGACCCGGCGGCCGTGGCGCCGCGGGACCTGCCGATCACGCTTCGCGACGCGACCCAGCTCGTGCTTTCCGATCTCGGAGCCCTGGAGCGCTTCACGGAGAGCGCGGTCGAGGACGAGATGACGGCGGCTTCGGCCTCGCTTCATCACCTCAAGCGCACCACGCTCCTGATCTCGGGAGTCGCGGCGGGCTTGTTCCTGCTCGGCGTCCTCCTGAACGGACGTCGCATCGTGCTGCCGCTGCGAGCTCTCGCCCGCGCGGCGGACCGCGTGTCGCGCGGCGGGCTGCACGAGCAGTACGACGTGGGCGACGTGCTGGACGACGAGATCCACGATCTCGCCGACGCCTTTCGTCGCATGACGCGCGGACTCGAGGCGTCCACCGTGTCGCGTGCCTATCTGGACCGGATCCTGGACTCGATGCCGTACTGTCTCGTGGTCTGCGATCCCGACGGGCGCGTGCTCACCGCGAATCCCGCGGCGGAGTCGTTGCTCGGCTGGGCGAGCCACGACCTGCTCGGCCGGCGCTTCGCGTCGCTCGTCGCGCGCCAGGCGAGCGAACGGGAACAGTTCGCGGCGTTGTGGGACTCGCTCAAAGGGGGCGTGCGGTTCGAAGGGGGAGAACTCACCATCCGCCGTCGGGACGGGCGCGCGGTTCCGCTGATCGTGTCCGGGGCGGTCCTGCCCGACGAGCGCGGCGGCGTCGGGGGCTACGTCTTCTCCGCGGCCGACTTCACGGAGCGCAAGCGGGCGGAGGCGGAACTGCGCAGCGCGAAGGCCACCGCCGAGGAGGCGGCCCGCGCGAAGGCGGACTTCCTCGCCACGATGAGCCACGAGATCCGCACGCCGATGACCGCGATCCTCGGGTTCGCGGAGATCCTG
>JAGQIB010000254.1 GCA_020431545.1 Gemmatimonadota bacterium | reverse complement strand
GCCGCTTCTTCTGCCCGCTCGCCGCGCTCATGCACGTGTACGCACGTTTCTCGCGGTTCCGCATCCTCGCGGACAAGAAGAAGTGCATCTCGTGCAACGTCTGCACGAGCGTGTGTCACCAGGGAATCGACGTGATGAGCTTCGCGAACAAGGGACGTCCGATGGCGGATCCCGAATGCGTGCGCTGCTCCGCCTGCGTGCAGTCGTGTCCCACCGGCGTGCTCTCGTTCGGGCAGGTCGACCGGGGCGGAAACGTCATCGCGGTGGACGGGCTGGTGGCGAGCGCGGTGCGCGCGCGAGAGGGCGCGGCGTGAGCGGGTCCTCGGAGCGGCCGGAGAACCGCGGCGGCCTCGAACGCTGGGAGCGCACGGGCGACGACGGAGTCGAGGACTTCGGGATCTTCCGCGTGCGCCGTTTCCGCGCCCGGTCGCCGCGTACGGGCCAGGACCGACCGTTCACGCGCGTCGAGACCGGCGACTGGGTGAACGTCGTCGCCACGACGCCGGACGACGAGGTCGTGCTCGTCCGTCAGTTCCGGCACGGCGTGGAGGAGTTCACGCTGGAGATCCCGGGAGGCATCGTGGATGCGGGGGAACCGCCCGCACGGGCCGCGGCCCGCGAGCTGCGCGAGGAGACCGGGTACGCGGGCGACGAGCCGGAGCTGCTCGGGGTCGTCGATCCGAACCCCGCGATCCTCGACAACCGCTGCTACACGTACCGCATCCGGAACGCCCGGCCCGTGACCACGCTCTCGCTCGACCCCGGGGAGGACATCGAGGTCGTGACGATGCCGCGCGCGCAGATTCGCGCCGCGGTGGCCGACGGCCGCATCCGGCACGCGCTCGTCGTGGTGGCGTTCTGGTGGGACGAGGGCTCTCGCGACGTCCCGCCGGGGCGCTAGGAGGTCTCGGCGAAGGAGCCGAGGGCCTCGGACTCGGTCGCGTACACGCGGAAGATCTTGTCCATGCGGGTCAGCTCCAGCAGCGAGCGGACCGGCGACTTCGGCGAGCACAGGACCATCGTGCGCCCGCGCTCCAGTCCCTTGAAGATCGCGACCATCGCGCCGACCCCGGAGCTGTCCACGAACTCGACGTTCTCGAGGTTCAACACGACCGGGCCTCGCGCTTCGCTCACGGCCCGGACCACCTCGTTCCGGAACGTCGCCGCGACGGTCGACTGGATCTGGGCCACGGTCACCTTGACCACGATCGTGTCACCGTGCGTCCGACACTCGAGCATGGGGTCCTCCTTGCGTCGGCGGCAAAAGGGGGCGGGAGCCGCTGTGGACCACGCTTCAGTATCGGACGTCTAGCTCCGTGCTTGAGGGACGGAGGGCGCGCGTGCGGGCGATCGGGCGGGGATTCTGGGGTTTCGTTGCGCGATTTGACGCGACCCGGGCCGACGCGGCTTCGTGACTCGGCCGCTCAGCGAATCAGCGGAAGGCACATCACTTCGGGCATCACGAAGCGATCGCTCTTGCGCGCCACGTCGAGCACGACCTCGGCGACTTCGGCCGGGTCCATGAAGTCCCGGGCCGGGTCGAGCCGCTCGCGCGGGAACGGGACGTACTCCCGCCCGTCCCAGAAGGGGGTGGCGATGCCGCCGGCCACCAGGCTCGTCACGCGGACGCCGAAGGCGGCGGCCTCCTGCTGGAGCACTCCGGTGAGTCCCTGCACGGCCCACTTCGTGGCGCCGTAGGCGGACTCGTTCGGCAGGTGGCGAGCACCCGCGATCGAGGAGACGTTCACGATCAGTCCGCGTCCGGCCTCGCGCATCACCCGGAGCGCCGCCTGGCAGCCGAAGTACACGCCCTTCACGTTCGTCGCGAGCATCTCGTCGAAGTCGGCTTCCTTCGTGTCGAGCAGCGGACCGTACACGGAGAACCCGGCGTTGTTGATCATCACGTCGAGCGATCCGAAGCGCTCCACCGCCGTGGCGACGAGCGCCCGGAGCTGCGTCGGCTCGCGGACGTCGCACGCGCGCGCGATCGTGTCGCCGCCGCATTCGTGGGCCACCGTCTCGAGGCGGGCGACGTCGCGCGCGCCGAGCACCAGACGGGCGCCCGCGCGAGCGAACGTGCGGGCGAGGGCCTCGCCCAGTCCGCGGCTCGCCCCCGTGATGACCACCGTTCGATCCAAGACATCGCCTCCCGGCCGAGCCGGCATTGTCGGGGGCGGGCGCGGCAACGTCCAGCGTTCGCTCGTGGCTGGTCAGTCTCCGGCCACCCGGGCTAGAATCGGAGGCCGCCCGGGGGTGCGCCATCGATCCGCTGTTGAAGCCGGAAGAACGACGTGTGGTCCAGGCCCAGCGGGATCTCCTGCGGGACGCGCGCGCGTTGCTCGGGGATCTCGAGATGCTGCCGGAGGACCAGGGGGCGCTCGCGGGCATCGAGGGCACTCTCGACGAGCTGTTCCTGCTCGTGATCGTGGGCGAGTACAACGCGGGCAAGTCCACCCTGATCAACGCCCTGCTCGGCGAGCGGATCCTCGAGGTGGGGGATCTGCCCACCACGCGGGAGGTCCACCTGCTGAAGCACGGCGACGTGCGGGCCACCGTCCAGGCGGAGCCGGGCCTTCTGCAGCACACGCTACCGGCGACGCTGCTGCGCGACCTGTGCGTGGTCGACACGCCCGGCACGAACTCGATGCAGCGCCGCGAGCAGGATCTCGCCGAGGGCTTCGTGCCGCGCGCGGACTTCGTGCTGTTCCTCACCACCCTGGTGCGCCCGTACGCCGCGAGCGAGCACGACTTCCTCTCGTTCATCCGCGACTGGGGCAAGAAGATCCTGTTCGTGGTCAATCACGCGGATCTCGCCCGCGACGACGAGCAGATCGAACGGGTCCGTGGCTATGTTCGCGATCAGGCGAAGCAGGGTCTCGGCGAGGAGTCGCCGGTGTTCGTGGTGAGCGCGCGGGAAGCGCTGGAGGGGAACGTCGGACCGCGCAACGAATGGCCGGCGCTCGAAGCGCATCTTCGCGAGACGCTGGCCGAGCGGCCGCGCATCCGGCGGAAACTGCTGTCGCCGCTGGAGACGTTGCGACCGGTGCTCGTGCGCCAGCGCGAGGCGCTCGCGGAGCGGGCGCGCCTCGTGGAAGGCGATCGCGTCGCGATGGACAAGCTGCTCGGCGACGCGGACGACTACGAGTCACGCATGGGCAAGGAGCTCTCGCGCTACCAGGGTTCGATCGAGAACGTGCTCCTGCAGCTCGAGCGACGGGGCCATCGCTTCCTCGACGACCACGTGCGCCTCGGCAACCTTCTTCGCCTGCGCGACGCCGACATCCTGGAGAACCGGTTCCGCAACGACGTCGTGGCCGATACCGCGGAGCGCGTGGAAGAGGAAGTGAACGCGCTCGTGGACTGGCTCGTGCGCGAGAATCTCGCAGCGTGGGACCGGGCGCGCGAGACGCTGGAGGAGCGTCGCGCGGCGCTGCGGGAAGCGGCGGAACGGACTCGTCTCGTGCCCCGCGAGACCGTGTACAACCGCGAGGAGATCTTCAAGAACCTCGCCGAGCCGGTGAAACGTCGGCTGAAGACGTTCGACGCGCGCGCGGAGGCGGACCGGGTCGTATCCTCCGTCAACCACGCGATCGCGCGGACGCTCGGGGTGGAGGCGCTCGTGGCCGGCGTCGGCGCCGTGCTCACGGCGGCGTTCACGTCGCTCACGATCGACGTCACCGGTACGGTCGCCGGCACGATGGTCGTGCTCGCCGGGTTGTTCCTGCTGCCGCATCGCCGCGCGCGCCTGAAGCGCGAGCTGACCGGAAAGATCGAGACGCTGCGATCCGAGCTCGGGGAGACCATCGAGCGCTCGTTCCGCGAGGAGACGCGACGCTACGCGGCCCAGCTCCGCGACGTGTTCCGCCCCGAGCGGGACGCCGCCGTCGCGCGGGCGGAGACGCTCGCCGCCGCCCGGGAGCGACTCGAGTCGCTGGAACGTCGGCGCACCGAGCTGATCGCCGAGGTGGAGGCCCTCACGTGAGGGGCCGGCGTGTCGCCCTGGCGGCCCTGCTCCTCACGTGGTCGGGCTGCGGACCGCAGGCACCGCCGGACGTCACCGTGTACGCCGCCGCGAGCCTCGGCCCGGCGCTGGACGAGATCGCCCGCGAGTTCCGGCGCGAGACCGGCAAGCGGGTCGTGGCCGACTACGCCTCGTCGTCGGTGCTCGCGCGACGCCTTCTCGCCGGCGCGCCGGCAGACGTCTTCCTCTCCGCGCACCCTCGGTGGATGGATCGGCTCGAGTCGGAACGTCGGCTGGAGTTCGCCACGAGATCGGACCTGCTCGGCAACGGGCTCGTGGTCGTGGGACCGACCGGAAGCGGGCGGACGCTCTCCGCGCTCGAGGATCTCGCGGGGGGCGAAGGCCGCATCGCCGTCGGGGATCCGGACCACGTGCCGGCCGGCGTCTACGCGAAGGAGGCGCTGATCGCGGCGAACGTCTGGGAACGCGTGGCGCCCCGGTTGATTCCCGCGGGCGACGTACGCGCGGCGCTGATGCTCGTGGAGCGCGGCGAATGCGTGGCCGGGATCGTCTACCGTTCGGACGCGGCCTCCTCGGATCGGGTGCGCACGCTGTACGAGATTCCGGACGACCTGCACGAGCCGATCGTGTATCCGGTGGCGATCCTGCGCGGGCACAGCACGCCGGCTTCGAGCGCCTACCTCGAGTTTCTGCGATCGGACGTCGCGCGGGAGGTGTTCCGGCGCTACGGCTTCACGGTCCGCAGTCGCGCCGGAGTCGCGGCCGGATGAGCGGACTCGAGCGGGAGGCGTTGCTGCTTTCGATCCGCGTCGGGCTCGTGGCGACGCTCGTGATCCTGCCTCCCGGAGTCGCGCTGGGCTGGCTGCTCGCGCGGCGTGAGTTCCGGCTGCGTACGATCGTGGACGCGCTGCTCACGCTGCCGCTCGTCCTGCCTCCCGTCGTCACCGGCTGGATCCTTCTCGTGCTTTTCGGCACGCAGGGAGTGCTCGGCGCGCCGCTCGCGCGGCTCGGGTTGCACGTCGCGTTCACGTGGAAGGCCGCCGCGCTCGCGTCGGCGGCGCTCGCGTTTCCGTTGCTGGTCCGCACGGTTCAGGTCGCGATCGCGAGCGTGGACGCGCGCCTGGAGGAGGCGGCGCGCACGCTCGGCGCGTCGCCGCTCCGTGTGTTCTGGACCGTGACCTTGCCGCTGGCGAGCCGCGGAGTCATCGCGGGCGCCGTGCTGGCGTTCGCGCGCAGCATCGGCGAGTTCGGCGCCACGATCTCCTTCGCCGGCAACGTTCCGGGGCAGACGCGCACGCTGCCGCTCGCGATCTGGAGCGAGCTGCAGGTGCCCGGCGCGGAGATGGCCGCGGCGCGGCTGGTGGCACTCTCCGTGGCGCTCGCGGTGGTGGCGCTCGTGGCGGCCGAGGTGATCCGTCGGCGCGGTGAATTGCTGAACGGATCGGCGCGATGAGCGCGCTCACGGCCCGCCTGTGGCGCGACTCCGCGCCGCGTCTCGACGCCGACGTCACGATCGACGCCGGCATCACCGCGCTGTTCGGACCTTCCGGTGCCGGCAAGACGACGTTGCTGCACGCCCTCGCGGGCCTCGTGCGGCCCGAGCGGGGACGCATCGAGCGCGCGGGCACTTTGCTGTTCGACTCGGAACGCGGGGTGAACGAGCCGCCGGAGCGGCGACGCATCGGGGTGGTGTTTCAGGAACCTCGCCTGTTCCCGCATCGCTCCGTGCGCGAGAACCTGCGGTATGGCGCCCCTCGGGCCGACGTTCCCCGGGACTTCGATCGCGCGGTGTCGCTGCTGGAGCTCGACGGTCTGCTCGAGCGGCGTCCGGCGTCGCTCTCCGGCGGCGAGCAGCGGCGGGTGGCGATCGCGCGGACGCTCCTCGCGGATCCCGCGGTGATGCTGCTGGACGAGCCGCTCACGGGCCTCGACGGCGCCCGCAAGGATCGCGCGCTGCAGCTCCTCTCCGACGTGCACCGGGAGTTCGGACTGCCGCTCGTGCTCGTGAGTCACTCGCTGCCCGACATCCTGCGGCTGACCACCCGGATCGTCGTGCTGGAGGGCGGTCGCACGATCGCGGCCGGCGAGCTGCTGGACGTGCTCGACTCGGACGAGGTGTTCCGGCTCGCGGATTCGCTCGGACTCGAGAGCCACCTCGAGGTCGAGGTGCTCGGGACCGAGGGCGGGCTCACCCGCGCCCGCGTGGGGGGAACCGAGCTGGAGTTGCCCCCGATCGACGTCGCGCCGGGAACGCGGGCGCTCGTCGCCGTGCGCCCCGAGGACGTGATCCTGGCCGCCGGACCCGTGCTGGGAACGTCGGCGCGGAACTGTCTGGAGGGGCGCGTATCCCGTGTCGCCCGCCTCTCCGATCGCCTGCTCGTGACGATCGACGTGGGCGGATCGCTTCGCGCGTCGATCTCCGCGAAGAGCGGCGAGGCGCTCGGGATTCGCGAGGGGGCCACGATCTGGTGCCTCGTGAAGGCGTTCTCGTTCCGCTGGCGCCGCGTGCCGGGGGAGAGCCGGCTCGAGGCCCCGGATCGCGCCGGCGACTAGGTGTCGAGCGGCGACGACGGCCCGCCGTCCGGCAGGTCGGCCGCCTTCCCGCGAAGCTCTCGCACGACGTGCACCAGGCCGCCGATCAGGCCGTGCACCACGGCGATCGCGTAGGACGCGAGCGAGATCGCGAGGGCTGACGCCGGATCCATGCCCGCCTTCGAGAGGAACCACACGAAGGCGGACTCGCGAACGCCCAGTCCGTTGATCCCGATCGGGAGCATCATCACGCAGAACACGAGCGGCACGACCACGAGGTAGGTCGGAAACGGCAGGGACTCGCCGAACGCGAACTGGATCAGCCAGAAGTGGACGATCAGCAGGAACTGGAAGCCGAGCGAGAGGAAGAAGTTCGCGACCAGCACGCCGCGGGCGCGGGAGAACAGCTCGAACGCGGCGAGCATCTTGCCGAGGGTCCGTCGCACGAAGGAGAGGACCCGGATTCCGAGCGACGGCCCGCCCGCCGGTCCGTGCGTCGGGCGGTCGTCGCCGGCCCTGGTCGGGGCGGGTTCGAGGTCGCCCGGCAATCGCTCCAGGAGCCGGAGCACGCGGTGACGAACGCCGTTCGAGAGTGCGAGGTAGAGACCGAGTACGGCGACGGCCAGCGCGGCTCCGAGCAGCCAGGCGACCGTTGGGTCGACCAGCCCGGCAAGTCCGGTCACGGCGGCGCCGCCGCCGAGGCTCAGCGTGGCGAGGAGTCCGATCATGCGCTCCACGAGGACCACCGTGAGGTGCTCCGTGAGCGTGCCGCCGCCCTTCTTGCGAGCGCTCGCGGCACGCACGACGTCGCCGCCGATCGTGGAGGGCAGGAAGTTGTTGAAGAACAGGCCCACGAGATAGGAACCGAACAGGAACGGCGTCGAGCAACGCCGCCCCTGGCTTGCGAGGAGCAGCTTCCAGCGGAGCGCACCGAAGACGTTGCCCAGTGCGTTGACCAGCAGGGCCGCGAGCAACCAGCGGAAGTCCGCGTCCACGAGGCGGGTCGAGAGCTCGTCGAGCTTTGCCTGCCGGAACACGAACACCAGCAGACCGAGGCTGACGACGATACGGAGCGCCCGCAGGGCATGTGCCTTCAAGACGTCTTCCCGGATGAGGTCGGAGCCGAAATCCCGGCCGAGGAGTCTACCATGGGCGGCGGCCTCCGGAGCGCGTCGATCAGGCCGTATCCACGCTCTCTTCGCCCTCGGCCCGCGCGATGATGGCGGCCCCGCAGGAGTCGCTGAACACGTTCACCGCGGTCCGGTACATGTCGAGCGGACGGTCGATCGCGAACATCGTGCCGATGATGAGCTCGACCTGCGGCCCGCGCAGGTTCACGGCCTCGGTGACCAGGAAGATGATCACGAGACCGGCCGACGGTACGGCCGCCGCGCCGATCGAGGCGAGCAACGCGGTCATCACCACGATGCCCTGCTGGACCAGCGTGAGCTCGGCCCCGAGCACCTGCGCGATGAAGAGCGCGCCGGCGCACTCGTAGAGCGCGGTACCATCCATGTTGACGGTGGCGCCCATGGGCAGGACGAACGACGTCACGCGATCCGAGACGCCGACCTTCTCGCGCACCGCGCGAATCGTCACCGGCAGCGTGGCGGCCGAGCTGCTCGTGGAGAACGCCATCGTGAGCGGCTCCAGCATGTTCCGGAAGTGGATGCGCGGGTTGATCCGTCCGAGGAAGATCAGGAGCAGCGGGAGCGTCACGAACAGGTGAACGGTGAGCCCCGAGGCGATCGTGAGCATGTAGAGTCCGAGCGCACGGAACGCCTCCACTCCGGAATCGCCCACGACACGCGCGATCAGACCGAACACGCCGATCGGCGCGAAACGGATGATCCATCCCGTCAGCTTCATCATGGCCTGGAATGCCGCGTCGAACACCTGGCGCAGCAGCCGCTGCGGTTCGTCCGGCAGGGCGGTGATCGCGAGTCCGAACAGGATGCAGAAGAAGATGAGGCCGAGCATGTCCGCCTCGGCGGCGGCCTTCGCGACGTTCGTGGGCACGACGCGCAGGAGGAGCGACCCGATGTCGGTCGGGGAGTCCAGGACCGGCAGGTCCTTGTGCGCCGCCGTCGTGAGATCCGCGCCCACGCCGGGACGGATCACGTTCACGAACAGGAGCCCCACGAGGATCGCGAGCAGACTGGAGAGCACGTAGTAGCCGAGCGTGCGACCGAACAGACGTCCGAGCCCGGCGCCGCGTCCCACGGACGAGACGCCCGCGATGATCGACGTGAGCACGAGCGGCACGATGATCATCTTGAGGAGGCTCACGAACAGTGTACCGAGCCACGCGACCTTGGCCGCGAACTCCGCGCCGCCGACGAGGCCGGCGACCGTGCCGGCGGCCATCGCGGCGAAGATCTGCAGGTGCAGGCGCCGGTACCAGGGCTCGTGGACGATCTCCATCCGCCGACCCTAGGAGACCCCTCCCGATTCCGCAAGGGCGATGCCGGTGACGGTCACGATCAGGCGACGGGTCGAAGGGTGACGCCGGTGCTCGAACAGATAGATTCCCTGCCAGGTGCCGAGGCCCAATCGCCCTCCCACGACCGGGATGGTCTCCGAGGTGGACGTGAGCGCGGCCCGCACGTGTGACGGCATGTCGTCCGGTCCCTCGGACGTGTGCGTGTACCAGGGCTCGTTCTCCCGCGCGAGTCGCGCGAACGCCTCTTCCAGATCACGTCGCGCGGAGGGATCGGCGTTCTCCTGGATCAGCAGACTTGCCGACGTGTGACGGAGGAACACGTGGCACAGCCCGGTGACGATGCCGCTCTGCGCCACCACGCGCTCGACGGGCTCGGTGATGCCGTGCAGTCCCGCGCCGGCGGGAGTCACTCGGATCTCGCTCTGGTGGATCATGGGACCTCCCGGAAAGCCGGCCGCACGTGCCGGGCGAATTTGTCGGATGGTATACTCCCGCCCGGTTTCCACCAATCCTCGCCCGTCCGTCCGGAGGTTCCCGTGCGTTCCGTGTTCCGACCCGCTCGCGTGCGCCCCTCGCGCCCTTGGCGATGAGCGGACGTCCCGCGGTCGTGCTGCTGAGCGGCGGCCTCGACTCCACCACGGTGCTCGGGATCGCCCTCGCGGAGGGCTTCGCGGCGTACGCCCTCACGTTCGACTACGGACAGCGCCACCGGCTGGAGCTGGAACGGGCGGCCGAGATCGCGGCCGTGCTCGGCGCCGCCGAGCATCGGGTGGTCCGGGTCGACCTCGGCCGGTTCGGAGGCTCCGCGCTCACCGACGAGATCGAGGTGCCGAAGCACCGCACCGATTTCTCGGGGATCCCGCCGACGTACGTGCCCGCGCGCAACACCGTGTTTCTCTCACTCGCCCTCGCGTGGGCCGAGGTGCTCGACGCGCGCGACCTGTTCCTCGGAGTGAACGCGCTGGACTACTCGGGCTACCCGGACTGCCGGCCCGAGTTCGTGGCCGCCTTCGAGCGGCTGGCGAACGTCGCGACCCGGGCGGGCGTGGAGGGCGAGCGGCCGTTCCGCATCCATGCCCCCTTGATGCGCCTCGGCAAGGCCGACATCGTGCGCAAGGCCGCGGAGCTCGGGATCGACCTCGCGAACACGCTGAGCTGCTACGATCCGTCCCCGCGGGGGGAGCCCTGCGGCGCCTGCGACGCGTGCCTGCTCCGGGCGAAGGGCTTTGCCGAGGCCGGGGTGCCGGACCCGGCGCTCGCGCCGGCCCGGCTCGACCGGGAGCGGCGCGGGGCAGGCCCCGGCGAATCGCGCGGGACGTGACCGGCACCGGCGGAGACGAATGAGCACCGACCTGATCGTGAACGAAATATTCCACTCCATCCAGGGCGAGTCCGTGGAAGCCGGCCGGCCGTGCGTGTTCGTGCGCCTCACCGCGTGCGACCTGCGCTGCCGCTGGTGTGACACGGAGTACGCGTTCACGGAGGGGAAGCGCCGCTCGCTGGACGACGTGATGGCGGAGATCGACTCGTACGACTGCGGCCTCGTGGAGGTCACGGGAGGCGAGCCGCTGCTGCAGGCGGCCGTGCATCCGTTGATCGCGAGACTGCTGGACGCCGGTCACGAGGTGATGCTGGAGACCGGAGGCCACCGCGACATCACCGGAGTGGATCCGCGCGTGAGGCGGATCGTCGATCTCAAGGCGCCCGGCTCGGGCGAGGTCACGCGCAACCGGCTCGAGAACCTGACCGATCTCCGTGCGACGGACAACGTGAAGGTCGTGATCGCGGATCGGGAGGACTTCGACTGGGCGCTCGCGGTGCTCGCGGAGCACGACGTCGAGGCGCGATGCCCGATCCTGTTCTCGCCGGTGCACGGCGAGCTGGAACCCGCGGAGCTCGCCCGGTGGATGCTCGAGTCGGGAACCACGGCCCGCCTCCAGCTCCAGCTGCACAAACTGCTGTGGCCCGCGGCCAAGAGGGGCGTCTGATGGAAGTCGAGCTCGAGCGCACGTTCCGATTCGAGGCCGCGCACCTGCTGCCGAACCTGCCGGACGGGCACAAGTGCCGTCGTCTGCACGGCCACTCGTTCCGCGTGGACGTGGCCGTTCGCGGCGCCGTGGACCCGAAGATCGGGTGGTATCTCGACTACGCGGATCTCGAGGCGGCATTCGCGCCGCTGCGCGCCCGGCTCGATCACTACTACCTGAACGAGGTGGAGGGTCTCGAGAACCCGACGTCCGAGGTCCTCGCGGCCTGGGTCTGGGAGCGGCTGGCGCCGGGGCTGCCCGGTCTGTGGCGCGTGACCGTGCACGAGACCTGCAACGCCCGCTGCTCCTACTACGGTCCGAGAGGAGAACGATGAAGAAGGCCCGAGCGAAGACGGCGAAGACGGCGCGGGCGGCCGGCGATCCCGAACGGGCGCGTCGGGCCGCGGCGTCGGTGCGACGTCGCACGCCGAAGGTTGCGCCGGTCGACACGTTTCCGAATCCGAACCCCGCGCGCGAGTACCGGATCGACATCACGTCGCCCGAGTGGACCGCGCTGTGCCCGATCACGGGACAGCCGGACTTCGCCACGATCCGGATCACGTACGTGCCCCAGGAGCGCTGTCTGGAGCTCAAGTCCCTGAAGCTGTACCTGCACTCGTTCCGCGATCGCGGAGTGTTCCACGAGGCGGTGACGAACGAGATCCTGGACCACCTCGTGGCGAGCTGCGCTCCGCGTCGCATGCGGATCATCGGGGACTTTCGCGTCCGTGGTGGCATCAACACCGTGGTCGTGGCGGAGCATCCGGCCCTCGGTGGGTTCGCGCGGGAGGGCGAGCCGCCGCGCGCCGACGCCGGGGGCTCGGAGCGCTAGATGCTCCGGCGGGGATCGATCGGCGCGAGCTGAACGAGCGTCGCGCCCCAGCCGGCCCCGGTTTCCGAGTCGAGCCGGAACGACACCACGTCGGATCGCCGTTCGAGCAGGTGGTGGACGCGATCCCGTTGCACGCCGATTCCCTTGCCGTGCGCGATGCGCACCGCGAGGATGCCGCGCTCCCGACATACGTCGAGGTACTCCTCCACCACGGAGGCGACGTCGCGCGGCGAGAAGGCGTGAAGATCGAGGGAGCCGTCGATCGGTACCTCGACGGCTCCCTCGAGCGTTTCTTCCCGTGGCTCTTCGGGCAAGGTCGCTACTTCCTCACGAGGCGTACGGTGTGGGCCGGCGCGTCGGCGCGCGACGTCACGCGCGCGAAGTAGATGCCGGCGGAGACGGTGCGGCCGGAACCGTCGCGCCCGTCCCAGTCGGCGCGCCCCGCGCTCCCCGCGAACGACGCGACGCGACGACCGGACACATCGTACACGTCCACGGAGACGTCCGTCGAACCGACGCTCACGGTCACGGTACCGGACGACGGATTCGGGAAGGCGGCCGGGCGCTCGTCCGTCAGCTCGGCCTCGGCGCTCGGCAGGAGGTCCGTCTCGGAAGCGTCCGGTCGATCCCAGCTCATGACCGTCTCCTCACGGCCGAGGTTCGCGTCGGGTCGCTCCCAGTGCATCACGG
>JAGQIB010000253.1 GCA_020431545.1 Gemmatimonadota bacterium | reverse complement strand
ATGCACGGCTTCCAGCTCTGGGCGAATCTGCCGTCGTCGCTCAAGATGTCGAAGCCGCGCTACCAGGATGTCCTGTCCGGCGACATTCCCGAGATCACGGACGACGACGGTACGTCCGCGCGGATCGTCTGCGGCGAGTTCTGGGGGAAGCGGGGGCCGGTGGAGGGAATCGCCGCCGATCCGCTGTACCTCGACGTGCGTGTTCCGGCGGGGAAGACCAAGCGACTTCCCGTCGAGACCACCCGTCACGCGTTCGCGTACGTGTTCGAAGGCGACGCGACGTTCCGCGACGCGTCAGATCCGCGGGCCGTACGCACCGAGCAGCCGGACGGCTCCGAGATCTACTCCCGTCGCGGCGATGCGGGGAACCGTTCGCTCGTGCTGTTCGATCGCGGAGACGAGGTCGAAGTGACGGCCGGTCCGGCCGGTGTGCGATTCCTGCTCGTGGCGGGAAAGCCGCTGCGCGAGCCCGTGGCTTGGCACGGTCCGATCGTGATGAACACCGAGGCGGAACTCCGGCAGGCGATGGTGGACCTGCAGCGCGGGACCTTCATCCGCGACCCGGCGTAGCGGTCGCGCCCTCCGCGCGGACTACTTCCGATCGGCGAGCCGGACCCACCAGCTCATGAACACGAGCGGCAGGGGATACGCGAGGTCGATCCGGTAGCCGTGGAACGCGCCGGGATCGAGTCCCGCCCGGTCGAACGCGGACTTCACCGCCGCGGCGTAGGAGGGCAGGCCGCGGATTCCCATGCGGCGTACCCCGCGGCCGAGATCCTGCCGCGGAGCGCCGACGTCGACCGAGGCGACCCGTCCGAGGAGTCCGTCGTTGCGCGGCTCGGGGGTACCGATCGCCCCCGGGAGGTGGATCGAGAACTCGGGGGCGGAGACCCGGCACGACTCGTGGAGATAGATGTCCCGCACCACGCGCCGGCACGGCATGTTCAGGAGGTAGTTGCGCGCCTCCCACCCGTCGCCCTCCGGCGGGCGATAGCGGTAGAACCCCTCGCGCAGGATGTGCCCGGAGGTCACGGTCAGCGGCGCGTGCAGGGCGGCCTGCTCCTCGGTGAGTGCGAGCAGGATCTCCGAGCCGTCACCTTCGCCGACCACGTCGAAGCTCGCGATCGACGTGTCCGTGAACTCGCGCAGGATCACGTCTTCGGCGCGACGGATCGGCTCGCGGTCGATCGTGATGACCGCGGGCTGCTGCACCGCGGCCGGATCCTCGACCCGGATGCGCATGAGTCCGATCGCCGCCGTGGGGCGCAGGCGGCGCACTCCCACGCGGTGCTGCATTTCCAGCGCGTCGAGCGCGTCCGGATTCGTCGCGGATGGAAACACCGCCAGCGTCGACGCCAGCGTGCCGCACTGGTAGCCGAGCTGGGCGCTCACGCCACGAAACGTCGACTGTCCGGCCGTCCGCAACGCCCTTTCGCGCAGGAACGGCGTCTCGTCCGAGAGCATCGCCTCGAGATCCGCCCGTCCGCCCGGCAACGTCTCCAGCATGCCGCGGAACGCCACGATCGCTCGCTCCACGCGCAAACGTTGTGCGGGCGAGATGTCCTCCGGTGCGATCGCCTCGAGCATGAGATTGAGGCCGGGGGGTGACGGAACGTAGTGCAGGAACTCCGCGACGCCGTCCGCGGTGACCGCGCGCGCGAGGCGACTCGCGAGACTCTTGTCGAGCGCGAGCGCTCGGGTGAGGGCCGACTGCCGGATCTCCGCTCCGACGGCGGCTCCGAGCGCGTCCACGAGGGCCGCCTGGAGCTCGCGGGCGACGGGCGCAAGCGCCCGCGCTCCTCCGGTCGACAGGTCGCCAGTGGTCATGAGGTCTCCCGGGCGTGCATGTGCACCCCGCTCGATGTTTCGGGACCGGTCCGACGTTTCGCCTTCTTTGGGACGCCGCTGCCTACTGTGCCGATTTCGACGCAATTTGCGGCCCGCGTCAAGCCTTCCGGCCGGCCGTTCTCTCGGAGAAGCGGGGAGGAGACGTGCTGGAGGCTGCTCCGAGCGACACGGAGAAGGGCGCCGGGAATGCGAGAATCACACCCCGGCGCCCTGAGAACGGGATTGCCGTTCCCGTCGATCGACCTGCCTTCCTCGATCTAGCAGGGGTTCGCGGAGACCGGGGGCGTGCACGGATGCCCGGGCTCGCTCGGCTGGCCGTTCGTGGTCGGATCGTCCGGATCGTGCGAGGCGCAACCGCACGACAACGTGTCGCCGCCTCGCGCGCGGCCCGCGTCCAGACGTGACAGCTTCCGCAACGTGACCCGGTGCAGTTTCAACGATGGCTTTCCGGTCGGCTTCATGGCGGACTCCTTGGTGGATCGTTCCCGGGGGGAAGGTCAATGATCGTCCGGCGCTTCCAGGGCCGCGACGAGCGCCTGGTACGAGGGGTGGTCCTCGCCGAAGAGCGCTCGGGCCTCCTCAACCGCTGCTGCGGCGAGCGCCTGGCCCTCTCGTTCTCGACCCAAACGCCGGTCGGCGAGCGCCTGGGTGCGCAGGGCAAAGGCGCGTGTCGGGAGCAGTCGGTCTGCCAGGATCTCGTCCAGGATCGCAATCGATTCCGCGGCCGAGCGCCGGGCATCCTCCGGTCGTCCCGCCTCGAGCTGCGCATGGGCGAGACCCTCGAGCACCTTGGCCCGCGCTTCGCTGTTCGGACCCGAGAGCCGACCCTCCGCCTCGGCGCACGGGACCAGGACCTGGATCGCCCGCTCGGGCTCCCCACACGATATGTAGGTGCGGCCCAGGTCACGCGCGAGACGAAGCGAGTAGATACTCTCGGCGCCGCTGACGCGGGTCTGGCGCTCCCAGGCGTCCTGCAGCAATGCGAGTGCCTCCTGAGCTCGGCCGGTTTGCCGACAGAGAGCGGCCAGCGTCTGGGACAGCTGAATGGTGAGCGGATGGTCCGCTCCGAGCAGGGCTTCTCTCGTGATCTGCGCCCGGGTCAGCAAGGACTCCGCCTCGGTGTACTGTGCGAAAAGGAAGAGCACTTTGGCCAACGACACCTGTGTGTCGGATACGAGTCTTCCGCCGGGATCTCCATGGGCCTCCAGGCCGCGGAGGAGCTCTCGAAACTCCCGCTCCGCTTCCCGGTACTCCGCCCGATTCATCCGCAGCTGGGCGAGCTTGAGCCGCGCCGTGCTCGCGTTCTCCTCGTCGGGCGGGTCCTGGTCGGCGGCGAGGGAGAGCGCCTCGCGGTACAGCTCGATCGCGCGGTTCGGTTCACCGAGCGCAGCACGAAGGTCCCCGAGCTGCCACGCGGACCGGATCACGAGCGGCGGCGGCGCGTCGGGCTCGCTGCGAAGTGTGGCGTATGCCGACGCGAGGGGCTGCTGCGCCTCCTGGAACTTGCCGCGACTCGCATACGCGGCCGCGATCACGAGCTGGACGTCCGCGCGCACGAGCGGCTGGGTCGCGAGCTGCTTGTCGATCTCGCGGGCGGCGTAGTCCAGCGCCTGCTGCAGCGTGGGTTCTCCGTCGCTGCCGACGTTGCTTCGCTCCTCCGGGATCCCCGCGATGAGTACGCGAGAGAGGAAGTCCTGCACGGCCGCGGCGCGCGCCCCTTCCCGCTCCGCGGTTTCCGCCGCGCGCTCGGCGCGTGCCCGAGCCCGATCCGCCACCCAGGACGAACGGACGCTCACGATCGTGCTGGCCACGAGACCGACCGCCAGGAGAGCCGCCGTTCCGACCAGCAGTCGGTTCCGGCGCACGAACTTGCGGACGCGGTAGGCCACACCGCGAGGGGCCGCGGTCACGGGCTCGTGCGCGAGGACGCGAGCGACGTCCGCCCGGAGATCTTCCACGCTCGCGTAGCGTTCCTCGCGGTCCGGCTGCGTCGCCCGTTCGACGATCCAGCGGAGCTCGCGGGGCAGCGTCTCGTCGACAGCGGGACCGGGCGCCGCGCCCGTCAGGATCTCGTGCAGTACGATGCCCAGCGCCCAGACATCCGTGCGGGTGTCGATGTCCGCGTCGCCGGCGCGCTGCTCCGGGCTCATGTACGTCGGTGTTCCCACCCGGGCGCCCGGGAGCGTCCACGCCGCCTGGTCCGCGTCCGGCTCCAGCAGCTTGGCCACGCCGAAGTCGATGATCCGCGGGCGGGGCTCGCCGGCCTCGTCGCCCACGAGGATGTTGTTCGGCTTGAGGTCCCGGTGAATGACCCCGCGCTGGTGCGCGTGGCGCACGCCCTCGCACACGCGGAGGAACAAGCGCAGGCGTTCCTCGCGCGAGAGATCGTGGGTGCGGCAGTAGGCGTCGAGCGGCGCGCCCGGAACGAACTCCATCGCGAAGTACGGTTGCCCCGGACCGAGCAGACCGGCGCCGTAGACCTGCGCGATGTACGGGCTCTGCATGCGGGCGAGCACTTCGCGCTCCGCCTCGAATCGCGCGGTCATCTCGGGGCCGGCGAGGCCCGGGCGGACGATCTTGAGCGCGACGGTGCGACGGAGCGGACCGACCTGCGTGGCGCGGTAGACAGCGCCCATGCCGCCGCGGCCGATGAGCTCGAGGATCTCGAAGTCGTCGATGAGGGTGCCGGCGGGAAGATCGGCGTCGGCGGGGTAGGTGCCCGGGTCGAGTGCGGCGTCGATCGTCGGCGGGTGATCGAGGGGGCCGTCGCGCAGATGCCGATCGAGGAGTCGGGCCACGCGGCCGCGCTCGCTCGCGTCGTCGCACGCACCGGCGAGAAACGGTTCGCGGTCATCCGGCGGCCGCTCGAGTGCGGCGAGGAACAGCTGCCGCAACCGATCGGCCGGCGGCTCCGGTTCCATCATGTCCCGGTCCGGCGCGCCGTGTCGTCCGTTTCCGCGAGATCGTCGTGGAGCCACGCCCGCGCGAACGCCCAGTCGTTCTTGACGGTACCGGCGGAGACGTCGAGCAGCTCCGCGGTCTCGGCGATCGAGTACCCCGCGAAGAACCTCATCTCCACGACCTTTCCCGCGCGAGGGTGCAGCGTCTGAAATCGCAGGAGCGCATCGTTCAGTCGGAGAACGTCCTCATCCGTTCCGGGGCTGGCGACGTCGTCGCGGAACTCGACCCAGGCCTGGCCGCCGCCGTGGCGCGCGGCCTTGCGCTTGCGGGCGCGGTCGACGAGCAGATGCCGCATGGCGCGTGACGCCGCCGCGTAGAAGTGGCGGCGATTCGCCCACTCCACGTCTTCTCCCGCGAACAGCCGCAAGTAGGCCTCGTTGACGAGTCCGGTCGGCGAGAGACTGTCCTGGCCTTCGTGCGCGATCTTGCCCTGCGCGATCCGGTACAACGACTTCCAGATGACGTCGAGCAAGCGGGCTTCCGCGGCGTGGTCCCCGTGGCGCGAAGCGTTGAGTACTTCGGTGATCTCGGCCATCGAGTGCACTCGTCCGGTTGCTGGGGGCCACACGATTATGCCCTCCCGCCGTCCGGGTTGCCAGGGCGACAGGTGAGTTCCTGACCGGACTTTCCGCTACTCTCCGTCCATCTCGCGACGCAGGCTGAGCGGGCGCATGTCCGTCCAGACCTCCTTCACCCATTCGAGGCATTCCGCCTTGCGTCCCTGCTTGCCGGCCTCTTTCCAGCCGGCCGGGAGCTCGCGATCCGCGGGCCAGATCGAGTACTGCTCTTC
>JAGQIB010000252.1 GCA_020431545.1 Gemmatimonadota bacterium | reverse complement strand
CGCCGCGCAGGCCGCGATCGCCATGGACAACGCGATGCTGTACGAGGCGCAGCGTTCCGCGTCCTCGCGCCTGAAGGCGACGAACGAGGCGAAGGACAACTTCATCCACATGCTCGGGCACGAGCTGCGCAACCCGCTCGGCTCGATCCGCACGGCGATGCAGGTCCTCACGTCGTCCTGGCGTCGCGACGAGATGAACGGACGCTCGACCTCCGACAACGGGGACGGCGACGCCCGCCGCATGCGACGCATCATCGATCGTCAGGTCGATCAGCTCGCGCGACTCGTGGACGATCTGCTCGAGGTCTCGCAGCTCGCGAGCGACAAGCTCACGCTCCGCCCCGAGACGGCGGACCTGCGCGAGATCGTGCTCGACTCCGTGGAATCCGTGCGCGCGCGCTTCGAGGCGACCGGACTCGTGCTCACCGCCGCGGTGCCGGACCATGCGGTGCGCGTGCGCGCCGATCCGTACCGGGTGCAGCAGGTGCTCGCGAACCTGCTCGCGAACGCGCGCAAGTTCACGGACGCGGGCGGCACCATCGCGGTGTCGCTGACCGAAGACGTCGCCACCGGCGAGACGACGGTGTCCGTGGCCGACAGCGGCTGCGGCATCGACCCCGCCGACCTCGCGCGCGTGTTCGAGCCGTTCGTGCAGACCGAGCTCGCACGCGACCGGATGACGGGCGGACTCGGACTCGGTCTCCCGATCGTGAAGGGCCTCGTGGAGGCGCACGGCGGACGCGTGGAAGTGCGCAGCGAAGGCCAGGGACTCGGCGCGGACTTCCGATTCACGCTGCCGATCGACACGAGCGCGGCCGCGCAGGCGCCGAAGCCGGCCGCGAACGGCACGACGTCACCGCGTCGCATCCTCGTGGTGGACGATCACCGCGACTCCGCCGACGCGCTGAAGCGGTTGCTCGAGATCTCCGGCAACCAGGTCGCGGTGGCGTACGACGGCCCGGCCGGACTCGAGCAGGCGCGCGAGTTCTCACCGGACGTGCTCGTGTGCGACATCGGGTTGCCGGGCATGGATGGTTTCGAGGTCGCGCGACGTCTGCAGGCATCGCCCGAGACGAAGGCGATCCACCTGATCGCGCTCACGGGCTTCGGCGACGAGGACACGATTCGCGCCGCGCGCGAGGCGGGCTTCCGGCTGCACCTCACGAAGCCCGTCGACACGCAGCGTCTGGCCACGCTCCTGGCGGAGTGCGGGCGCGCCTGATCCGGGGTGCTCCGGACGCGGAAGAAGAAGCTTCCGGGCGAAGCCGGACGAAACTGGCCGGCCGAAAGCTAGTACGGCCGGCCCGTGATCGAGACGTGCGACGAGTGGCTCAGGTGGCCACGCGGCACGAACCGGCGACTCACGAGCAACGCGATGGTCAGGCAAACCGCGGTGCCGCCGAACAGCCACATCGCCGCGTGCGCCGCGCCGAGCGAGAGCTCATAGGCCCCGAGGGGGCGCGCAACGAAGGAGACGATGGAGGCCGCCAGCGCCCACGCGCCCGTCACCACCGCTGCCGCGAGCGGGAACGAAGCACGATCCGGGAGCGAGGATGTAGAAACGGGAGAGGGGCGGTACATGGATCACCCTCCTGGTGGTTAAGCGCGCGGGGTGCCACGCGCAGAACGTTCTTTCTGCAAGACGGAGACCAAACCGGACCCGGGGGACCGGCTTTCGGAGGACCCCGCTCCTCGCGACCCCGAGGGGCCAGAATTCACATCGAATCTTCACAATCAGCAATTCTCGGAGAGATCCGCGGGTTGGCCGGCGCGGGGAACGTCGGCGCCGTTTTTTCAGGGCGATGGAAATTTCTACAAAATCCGGCGGGCGAATCCGGGGGAACGTCCCCGCCCGCCGGCGGCGCCTGCTAGAATCCGCGTCGCACCTGCCCCCGGAGGAGACTGCCGTGCCCACGACCGCTCGCTCGGCGGAGAGCCTGGATTGTCTACGTCTCGCGAACCTCGCCCGCCTCCGCGAGGTCGTGCAGAGCACCCTCATCCACGACGCGCGGGGCCCGCTGAATGCCGCCACGCTGGAGCTGGACCTCCTGCGCCAGGGCCTCGACCTCGACGACTGGGGCCACCCCGGCGTGCGGGTCCGGGCCCTCGAGTCGATCGAGACGCTGGCCCGGGAACTCTCCCGGGTAAACTCTGGGCTGAGTTCGGTGGCGCCGTTGCCCGACGCTTTGCAAAAAACGCAAAGCGGGCTCGATCCTTGCGACGTCTGGGAGGAAGCCGTGCGCTTGACCCGGCAGCGCGCCCTCCTGCGGGGGGTCCGCGTCGAGGTCTCGCGCCCGGAATCGGCGCCTCGAGTGCAGGGAGGACACGGACCGCTGCTGCAGGCGGCCCTGAACGTCCTCCTGAACGCGCTCGAGGCCTCGTCGTCCGGCGGCGTGGTGCGGATCGCGACGACCCTCGAGGGCGGGCGCGCTCGAACCACGGTGACCGACGCCGGCGAGGGAGTCGCCGCCGCGGATCTCGAACGGGTGTTCGAGGCGCGGTTCACGAGGAAACCCGACCACGACGGCCTCGG
>JAGQIB010000251.1 GCA_020431545.1 Gemmatimonadota bacterium | reverse complement strand
GTTGAGAGACACTACGGCCGGTCGCCCGTTTTGTCAATGTTTTGTCCAGGACAGGCTTCCCCGGGGCGAGGCCGCGTCTCGGACTTCCGAACGCGTTCGCTCTCCGGCACGGAACCTGCAGTTCAACCGGGGCGTCGAGCCGCTTCGGTCGACGCGACACCTTCTCCGGCGCGATTTCCGGTTCGCGCGGTGTCGGGCTGCACAGGTTTGCCCATTTGCTGCGCATGGAACGTTCCCCCGGGTACAAACGACATTGAAGAAGTTTCCACGAGCGCACGTCCTCGCGGTCGTTCTTACCGCGATGGGTGTCACCTCTGCGTCCGCCTCGCCGCTCACCGATCAGGTCACGGCGAATCCGAGCAACCCGAGCTGGTTCTTCCGTCCGAGCGGAGAACCGATCTTCATCTGCGGCCCCGGAGATCCCGAGGGCTTCTTCTACCGCGGCACCGAGAACTCCGACGGCACGCGCAGCGGGGACCAGGACGCGCTGATCGCGCGGCTGGCGCCGACGGGCGCGAACTCGATCTACGTCATCGCGGTGCGATCGCACGGCGGCGACGGTGACGCGAGCCAGAACCCCTTCGTGAACCACGACCCCGCGCAGGGCGTGAACGACACGGTGCTGGACCAGTGGCACGGCTGGGTTTCCGCGCTGGATGACGCCGGCGTGGTGACCCACCTGTTCCTGTACGACGACAGCGCGCGCCCGTTCGACACGGGGGACAACGTGAGCGCGGCGGAGGAGGACTTCATCCGCGCGATGGCGAAGCGGTTCGAGGACATCCGCAACCTCGTGTGGTGCGTGGCCGAGGAGTACTCGGAGGCGCTGTCCACCACGCGCGCGTCGCGCATCGCCGAGATCCTGCGCGACGCCGACGACCACGATCACCCGATCGCCGTGCACCAGGTCTCCGGTCTCTCGTTCGACTTCGCGGGCGACCCGAGCGTGGATCAGTTCTCCATGCAGTACAACGTGGCCACGGCCTCCGCGATTCACGCGGGGGTGGTGCAGGCGTTCGCCTCGTCGTCCGGGCGCTATCAGCTCACGCTCGCTGAGGCGGCCGACTGGGGCACCGGCGCGGAGGCGCGTCGCAAGGCGTGGGCGGCCGCGATGGGCGGCGCGTACGTGATGGTGCTCGGCATGGACATCGTGAGCACGCCCACGAGCGATCTCGAGGACTGCGGCCGGCTCGTCCACTTCTTCGAGCAGACCGGGTTCCCCACGATGGCGCCACTGGACGACCTCGCCCGGAGCGACACGAAGTGGGTGCTCGCCGAGCCGGGTCGCGGCTACATCCTGTACGCCGACTCCGGTACGGGCTCGCTCGGCATGGCCGGCATGCCCGAGGGCTACTGGGACCTGCTCTGGTTCAATCCGGTCACCGGCGCCACCGTGGAGCAGACCGACGTGGCCACGACCGGCGGGACGGCGAACTGGGCGCGTCCGGGTGGCATCGGCGGCGAGGCGGCAGTCTGGATCTCGCGCTCGGGCACGACCGGCGTGGAGCAGCAGGATTCCTGGGCGGGCATCAAGGCCGCGTACCGGTAGGCAGGGCGTCGCGCGGGCGGTAGCCTTCCCGGGAAGGGAGGGCCCGCGATGATCCGTGGACACCGCGCCGCCGCGCTTGCGGTCGGCCTCGCCTGCCTCGCGCTCGCGTTCGCGGGCGCGAGGCGGGCGTCGGCCGCCGAGCCGTCGCCTTCCCCCGCACCATCGCCGGTGGAGGTGCGCGAGCAGCGCGTGCTCGCGGCCGTCGACCGCGGCGACCTT
>JAGQIB010000250.1 GCA_020431545.1 Gemmatimonadota bacterium | reverse complement strand
GGCCTCGACATCGACGCGCTCAAGGTCGTCTCCGAGGGCGTGAACCGGTTCCGCCAGCAGGAGGGCAAGGGCGTCCTGCTCATCACGCACTACACGCGGATCCTGCGCTACATCCAGCCCGACCACGTCCACGTCTTCGTCAACGGTCGCGTCGCCGAGTCCGGCGGACCCGAGCTCGCGGACGCCCTCGAGGCGAACGGATACGAGAAGTACCTCACGGCGGCGGTCTGAGATGCGCCAGGCGGCGCTGGGCTGCGTTGTCGTCGCTCGACGACCCGCTCCGCTCCAAGGTCGCCTTCGCTCCTCCGCCTTGCCCAGCATCCACCTGACACATCCCAGGAGCTGACATGACCACCACGCAGCTGCCCGGACTCCTCCCCGAGCTGGAGGTGATCCGCGCCGACTTCCCCATCCTCGAGCGGACCCTCGCGGGCGGCCTGCCGCTGGTCTACCTCGACAGCGCCAACACCTCGCAGAAGCCGCAGGCGGTGATCCGCGCCGTGGACGGCTTCTACCGCGAGCACAACGCCAACGTCTCGCGCGCCGTGCATGCGCTGGGCAGCGAGGCCACCGAGGCCTACGAGGGCGCGCGGGGCCTGGTCGCGGGCCTGCTCGGCGCGAAGGATCCGCGCGAGGTCGTGTTCGTCCGCGGCGCCACCGAGGCGATCAACCTGGTGGCGCAGTCGTACGCACGACCCCGTCTCTCCCCCGGCGACGAGATCCTCGTCACCTGGATGGAGCACCACTCGAACCTCGTGCCCTGGCAGCTCGTGGCCGAGCAGACCGGCGCGCGGGTCCGAGGCATCCCGATGGACGACCGGGGGGTGCTCGACCTCCACGCCTACGAGAAGATGCTCGGCCGCCGCACCCGAGTCGTGGCGGTGGGCCACGTCTCGAACGCGCTCGGGACCGTGAATCCGGTGGCGCGCATCGCGGAGCTCGCGCACGCCGCGGGGGCCGCGGTCGTGGTGGACGGCGCCCAGTCCGCCGCCCACGTCCCCGTGAGCGTGCAGGAGCTCGGCGCGGACTTCTACGCGATCTCCGGACACAAGGCGTTCGCGCCGATGGGCACGGGCGCCCTGTGGGGACGCCTCGCGCTCCTGGAGGAGATGCCGCCGTGGATGGGCGGCGGCGACATGATCCGCTCCGTCTCGTTCGAGGGATCCACCTGGGCCGACGTTCCCGCGAAGTTCGAGGCCGGGACCCCGAACGCCGGCGGCGTCGTGGCGCTCGGAGCGGCCATCGACTGGATGAGCGCGATCGGCCTGGATCGCATCCGCGAACACGAGGAGGACCTGCTCCGGTACGGCACGGCCGCACTCGCCGACGTTCCGGGCCTGCGGCTCATCGGCACGGCGCCGGACAAGGTGGCCATCCTTTCGTTCGTGCTCGAGGGCGTCCACCCGCACGACGTCGGCACGATCCTGGATCGGGAAGGCATCGCGGTCCGGACCGGTCACCACTGCGCGCAGCCGGTCATGGAGCACTTCGGAGTTCCGGCCACGACGCGCGCCTCCCTCTCCGTGTACAACACGCGCGAGGATCTCGACGCCCTGGTGGCCGGCCTGCAGCACGTGCGTCAGCTCTTCGGCTAGGAGAACGATATGGACTCGGATATCCGGGAGCTCTACCAGCAGGTGATCCTGGATCACCACCGCCACCCGCGGAACTTCGGCGAGCTCGATTCGCCGGACGGACGGGCGGAGGGTTTCAATCCGCTCTGCGGCGACCGGGTCAACGTGGAGCTGAAGTTCGACGCGGAGGGCCGGATGGAGCACGTGGCCTTCACGGGCCAGGGCTGTGCGATCTGCACGGCGTCCGCGTCGCTGATGACGGAGTGCCTCACCGGCAAGACGCGCGCGGAGGGCGAAGCGCTCGTGGAGGACTTTCGCGACCTCGTGACCGGCACGCGCGACGCCGAGCCGGGTGACGCGGAGGAGCGACTCGGCAAGCTCGCGATCTTCGCGGGCGTGCGCGAGTTCCCCGTCCGCGTGAAGTGCGCGACGTTGCCCTGGCACACCTTCCATGCGGCGCTCGCTTCGGAGAGCGGCCGCGTGTCGACCGAGTAGGAGGATTCCCTTGGAAGGAACCGCGAACGTGCCCTTCGAGGGCGACGTCGCCTACCGCGAGCCGATCCGGGCCGCGGTGAAGCAGGTGTACGACCCCGAGATCCCGGTGGACATCTGGGAGCTCGGGCTGATCTACAAGGTGAAGGTCGCCGACGATCACTCGGTGCGGGTGGAGATGACTCTCACGTCGCCCGCGTGCCCGTCGGCCGAGGCGTTGCCGGTGGAGGTCAAGGAACGCATCGAGGCGATCGAGGGAATCGAGCGCGCGAACGTCGATATCGTGTGGGATCCGCCGTGGACGCCGGAGTACATGTCCGACGCGGCGAAGGTCGCCTTGGGGATGTACTAGAAGGTCCGGAACTGCGGGAAGAGAGCTTGGACGAACGGGTGCCGAGCCCGGGACGAGCGGTCAGGGAACCAGCGACTCGCCGTTCTCTCCCATGACGAAGAGGGCTTCGACCGGACACACCTGGCACGCGTCGAGGACCTTCTCCGCGCCCGGATCTTCCCCGTCGCTGCGGAAGGCCACGAGGCCGTCGTCGTCGAGCTCGAACACGGTGGGAGCGATCTTGACGCAGTTGCCGGAACCGATGCACTGGTCCCGCTCGATGCGCACCGTCAGGTTGCCGATCTTCTTCTCGGACATGGCTCCCTCCTCGAGGAGCGGATCCTAGCACGAAGTCGCGCGGTCGTCGCGCGGGAGGCCGACATGGAAGTCACGAATTCGGAAGCACCGATCACGCTCACCGAGGCCGCGGCGCGGGCGATCCGCACGAAAGCGGAGCGCGCTGGTTTCCCGGAAGGGCCGTTGCGCGTCAAGGTCCAGGGAGGCGGCTGCTCCGGCGCGACCTACGTGATGTCGTTCGAGGACGCGGCGCCGCGCGAGGGGGACTTCGTCACCACGCAGCACGGCGCCACGGTGGTCGTGGACCCGCGCTCGATCGTGTTCCTCAAGGGCAGCACCCTCGACTACAAGACCGAGCTCATGAGCCAGCGTTTCCTCTGGACGAACCCGAACGCGAAGAGCTCGTGCGGGTGCGGGGAGTCGTTCGCGATCTAGCGTGCCGTCGCGGGGGACTCGATCACTCGCTCTTCCGGTTCCGGTAGAGATTCGGGTCCACGATCGCGACCATCCGCGCGAGGTCCAGCCCGCCGCAGAACTCGGCCACGGGTCGGAGCGCGTTCTCCGAGTCGTTCAGCACCTGGTTGTAGTTCACCTGGAGCACGGAAATGTGCTTCTGCCCGGCCAGCCATCCTTCCAGGTGGGTCAGGTGCTTCTTGAAGATGTCCGCCATGCGGTCGTCCGGCGCGTGGTCCGGGTCCTTGCCGAGGCGGATCAGCATCTTGCGTTCCGAGGCGAGCACCTCCTCCACCGCCCGGCGCATCAACACGATGCGATAGGTCTCGTTCTTGGGCAGATGGTAGAGCAGCAGCGAGACCATCTTGAACACCTTGCCGCGCGTGTCCGGGATCCAGCTCGCGTCATCCTTGATCTGCTTGA
>JAGQIB010000249.1 GCA_020431545.1 Gemmatimonadota bacterium | reverse complement strand
AACCGTTCGCGAACAGGGCTCCCCCAGCTCCGACTCGAGACCGACATGGCGCAGGAACCTACCGGTCCGGGTACCTCTCGTTCACGAACACCGGAACCTGACTCTCGCCCTCCCAGTCGTGGATGCGCGAGTTGTCCTTGAAGCGGAGCCAGTCGAGGTTGCGGCTGCGGAGCTTCTTCTCCGTCTCGATCGTGAGCACGGGCTCGGGGTAGTCGAACTGCCGGAGATCGTGGAAGCCGATGTTCGGGAGGAACCACGGGAGTTCCAGCGTGAGCGACGGGAAGTAGATCGCGCTCCCGAGGAAACGCTTGTCCGGCGGCGGCGGGTGGATGCCGTCCGGGAGGGCGCGCCAGATGACGACGGCGGCCGGACGGTGGAATCCGAACTTGCGGACGTACTGACCGACGATGTTGTCCATCGTGATCACGCGGATCTTCTGGCCGGCCTCCACGACCTCGTGCACGGAGACGGTGGCGCCGGAGTTCTTCGTGTACACGACATGCACGCGGTCGTGAGACAGCGTCTTCATGTCGATGTTGACGACCCGGGTCCGCTCGCCACCGAGCTCGAGCTCCTCGGTCCAGGACTTCATCTTCTCGCCGGAAACGGAGATCTCGCGCTTGTTCGGATCGTCGACCTCGAACAGCAGGCAGAACCGACCGAATCCCGCGCGCGCATCACGCAGGTTGATGATCGGATACAGACCCGGATTGCGGAAGCGCTCCGTGAACGCCACACGGAGGTCGTCCTCACCCGTGGAATAGATCACTTCGTGCTGCATTGCCATCTCGAGGAAGAAATCGAAGGCCGTGCTGCTGGCGAAAATGAACGCCGCGAGCGCGTCGGCCTTGGCCTCCTTCGACCCGGGCGGTCCGTACTCGCCGGCGCGGTAGGCCGCATCCACCCGTTCGACGACGGCGGCGTTCCGCTCCGAGATCATGGTGCCGATCGAATCGACCGCCGCCGCGTCGAGACGCACGATCGGAGCCTTGGGGTGCGTGAACAGGAAGTCCACCAGCGCGGCCTCGTGCTCCAGCAGCGTCGGCGGAACGAGATCGTCCGAGTCGTCGTCCGGGTCGGAAGGACCGGCGGCGGCGTTCCCCGAGGCCCCCTCTCGCGCGCTGGTCGCCGCGAGCTCGGCCGACTCCGCCATGGCGGCGTCCGCCGCGACGTTCGCGGCCGTGGCATCGTCGATCTCGGCGAGACGCCCGGCCGGCATGACGGGCGGCGCCGGCAAGACGGAGGCCAACGAGTCCGCACTCGTCTCCGCGACGCCGCCGAGCGAGTCCGGCTCCGGATCCGCGAACGAGACCGTCGTCGCGACCCCCCAGAACAGGAGAGCCAGCGCATGGCGGCCCATCGCTTCACGAGCCCGGGCCAGGCGAGCCGGTGCGCGAAGAGTCCGCAGCCGGCGAGCCGGCATCCCGCAGGAGAACGTCCGATTCGATCCGCGCATCATGGGGTCCCTCCGTGGCCGAACATCTGCGGCAAGAAGAGGCTCAACGCGGGAGCGTACGTGATGATCGCGAGCGCGAGCAGCAACAGAATCAAGAACGGCAGACTTGCACGGTACAGCTCCAGAATCGACCGCCCGAATCGGTAGGACGAGATGAAGAGATTCAGGCCCACCGGGGGCGTAGAGTACCCGATCTCCAGGTTCGTCAGGAAGATGATCCCGAGATGCACCAGATTCACTCCGTATCCCTCGGCAATCGGCACGATGAGCGGGACCACCACGATCAGCGCGGAGAAAATNNNTCCATCAGGCTGCCGACGATCAGCAGGAATCCGTTCAGCGCGAGCAGGAACGTCCACTTCGAGGAGAACGAGCCCTGCATCCAGCCGAGGATCTCCATGGGGACTTCGGCGTCGATCAGGTAGTTCGTGAGGCCGAATGCCGCGGCGAGAATGACCAGGATCCCGGCCACGAGCACCATGCTCGAACGGACGACCTGGGGGATCCGTCGGACCGGCACGTCGCGGTAGATCAGGACCTCCGCCACGAGCGCGTAGATCGCGGTGATCGAGGCCGCCTCCGTCACCGTGACGGCCCCGGAGTAGATCCCACCGAGCACCACGAACACGAGCGGCACCTCCCAGGCGGCCTCGCGGAGCGCGCGGCGCGCCGATGCCCACTCGAACTTCTGGGTGCCGACGCCCCCTCGCCCGCCCTGCCGGGCACCCCACAGAGAGAGCAGCACCACCAGCAGGATCCCGGGCACGATCCCGGCGAGGAACAGGTCGTCCACCGCGACACCGGCGACGTACGCATAGAGAATCAGCGGAAGGCTCGGCGGGAACAGCAAACCCAGCGACCCGGACGTCGTCACGAGGCCGAGCGAGAACTTTTCCGGATACCCGGCGCGCACGAGCGCCGGCAGCAGCAACCCGCCCACCGCCACGATCGTGACGCCGCTCGCGCCCGTGAACGCCGTGAACAGAGCGCAGGTCACGAGCGCCACGACCGAGAGTCCGCCGGGCATCCACCCGAAGAGTTCGCGCGAGAGCGAAACGAGCCGCTTGGGGGCACCGCCCTCCGCGAACAGGGTGCCGGCGAACGTGAACAGCGGAATGGCCACGAGCATCGGCGAGCTGGCGAGCCGCAGCATCTCGATCACCACGGAGGAACCGGGAATGTCCTCCCCCGTGAAGAGCGCGAGTGCCACGGCCGCGAGGACGAGGAACAACGGCAGCCCGAAGAGTGCCGCGATCAGCAGCCCCACGACGATCGCGATCACGCGCGCTCCTCCGCGACCAGATCGACGCCCTCCGCCTCGGGAGCGGCCGGCGCCTCCCCGGCGACCTCCTGAAACGCCAGGAACAGGAACCGGAACGCCATCCCCAGGAACGAGAGCGGAAACACCGCCACGATCATCCAGGAGGGAATCGACAGGAAGGCGATCTCACCGAATTCGAGCTCGTCCACGAGAAGGCTGAGCGAAGCGTGCGTGAGCGCGATCGAGATGGCGGCCGCGAGCAACGCGACGAGCGCGCCCCCGACTCGCCCGGCCACCCCGTGAAGCAGCCGGCCGAGGACGTTGATCTGGACGTGCCGCTTCGCGCCGGTCGCGAGCAGCGCTCCGCTGAACGCGAGCAACAGGACGAGATGACGCAACAGCGGGTCGATCCAGGGAAGTCCGGAGGACAGGAGGTTCCGGAGGACGATCTGGAGTCCCGACAGAAAGACCATCCCGAGGAGCAGCGTGGCGACCAGCGCGGTGAGCCCCCGGTCGACGACGAGGGCGAGCCACCGCATCGGGGTCGTCCGCCTCAGGAGGAACGCCACGGCGGCGACCACCGCCAGCACGGGCAGCGCGAGGGCCACGAAACGACCGAGCTCCGGCAGGGAGGCCAGCGTCGAGGCGAGCGAGCTCGCGAAGCCTTCCATTCCCCCCGACTACCCCGCCGCCGCCCGGTGCGCGGCCACGATGCGCTGCACGCGCTCCAGCATCTCGGCCGGATACAGGTTGCCGGCCGCCTTGCGGGCTGCCCGATCGCCGATCTCGCGGAACACCTTCATGTTCTCCTCGGAGATCGGGACGATCTCGAGCCCGGCGGCCCGGATGTCGTCGATCGCGTCGTGATTCTCGCGACGCGAGGATTCCTTCAGTCGCGCGAACACGTCGGCTGCGATCTCGCGGACCTTCGCCTGTGATTCGGGCGAGATCTTGCTCCAGGACTTCTCGGTGACGATCACGGCGCCCATCGCGTGCGTGATCGGCGCCTCGCTCATCGCACCCACCAGCGCGTGCCACTGCAGCACGACCGCCGCGTACGGCGACGAGTAGACGCCATCGATCAGGCCGGTCTGAAGACTGGTGTACACGTCGGTGATCGCGAGAGAGACGGGGGCGATCCCGGCCTCCTCGAAGAATGCGGCCGCGAGCGGATCGCCTTCCCAGAGCCACATCTTCACGTTCTTGAGGTCGTCGAGACTCCGGACCGGGTGCTTCGTGAACAGATGCACGAAACCCACCTCGGCCCATCCGAGCACGACGTGTCCGCTCGCCTCGATCGCGGCCTCCAGCTCGTCGCCCATCTCGTCGTAGACCGCGTCGATCTCCGCCTCGTTCGCGAACAGGAAAGGCGCCTCCACGACGCGAACGGACGGAGCGATCACGCCGAGTCCGTTGCCGGTGAAGCCGCCGCCCTGGAGCTGGCCGGCTCGCATCTTCCGGAGGACGTTCCGCTCGTCGCCCTGGACTCCTCCGGCGTAGAACCGGAAACCGACCTCGTTGCCGGTGGCTTCGCGCACGCGATCGTCCATCTCGTGCATGAGGTTCATCCACGT
>JAGQIB010000248.1 GCA_020431545.1 Gemmatimonadota bacterium | reverse complement strand
TGCCACACCTCGTTCAGCCCGCACAGCACCCCGAGCAGATTCGACGCGACCTCCACCATCAGCTCGGTCAGCCACACGCGCTCTCCGCGCTCGGCCGCCATCACGCGGTACACCCACGCGGGCGCGGGCTTCAGATGCTTCTCGAGCATCGCCCGCCCGAGCGCACGCGGATAGACGTCGGTCCGTTCGCGCCAGCCCGCCACGCGCTCCTCTCCCGCCAGCACGATCGCGTCGCGGATCCCGAGCACGATCAGCTGCTTGTCGAGGTCGAGGTCGGTGCGCTCGTAGAGGTCGTCGATGAGGCAATCCACTTCGGACGCAGGCTCGAACCCGAAGTCGCACTTCACGCCGTCGATGCGGCGCCAGGCGCCGAAGCCCTCCTCCGGGGTTCCACCGTAGAAGCCGCCGCCGGATGCCTCACCCTTCGTCTTCTCCGCCTCGAGACGCTCGGCCGAGAGCGGGCCGTCGAAGTACAGGATCGTGTCGATGTCCGAGGCCGCGTCGCAGCCGCCCCGGGCCACGGAGCCCGTGACGATCGCGGCCACGAGCCCGCGGTCGTTCGCGAACTCGGCGAAGTTGCGATGCGCGAGCTCGCGCAGGAAGCCGGTGCGATCCGTCATGCCGAGCAGGATAGCGCGCCCTCTCGCCGACGCATCCCCCGCGGCCACGAAGTGCCGGGCGCGGGGGGCGATCTCCCCGCCGGGCGGGACGAAGTTCTACCCCCGCCGGGGCGCAGGTCCTAGAATGCGGCCATGATCTCCCCCGACCACCTGCGACGACGTCGCACCCAGCTCCTGTCGCGCCTGGAAACGCCGGCGCTCCTGTTCGCGGGCGGCATCCTCCCGCGCAACGCCGACAACGAGTATCCGTTCCGCGCCGACTCGAACTTCCTGTTCTTCTTCGGCCCCACGGAGCCCGGCGCGGCCGCGCTGTTCGATCCCCAGGAGGGTCGGGTCACGCTGTACCTGCCCGAGCGCAGCGCGACCGCGGCGCTCTGGAGCGGCGCGCAACGCTCGTTCGCGGCCGAGCGCGAGCGCCTCGACGTCGAGCGCATCGTGGCGGTCGAGGAGCTGGAAGGAGACCTGCGGCGTGAGCGACGGGATCGTCCGTTGCACGCGCTCGCCGTGGCCGACGCGGCGACCACCGACATCGCGCGCGAGATCACCGACCTCGACCTCGGCCCGGGCCACCCCGGTCCCGAGGCGCTCGTCGCGGCGATCGCGTCGCTGCGGCTGCGCAAGGAGAAGGCCGAGCTCGACGAGATGCGCGAGGCCGGCTCGGTGACACGCGACGGTTTCGTCACGGCGATGCGAGCGACCGCGGTCGGCGTGGCGGAATCCGAGCTGACGGCTCTCGTGGAGCACGCGTTCGCGCGTCGCCAGGGTCGCGCCGCCTACGAGACGATCCTCACCGTGCGCGGCGAAGTCCTGCACAATCACGATCACTCCGGCGTACTCTGCGATGGCGACCTCGTGCTCACCGACGCGGGGGCGGAGATGCCCTCCGGCTGGTGCGCGGACCTCACACGCACGTGGCCGGCTTCGGGACGTTTCACGTCCGAGCAGCGCGACGTCTACGAGATCGTGCTCGCGGCGCAGAAGGCGGCGCTCGCCGCGGTGCGTCCCGGTGCGGCGTGGAGTGCCGTGCACCGCGCGGCAGCGCTCGTGATCGCGGAGGGACTCGTGAGTCTCGGTGTGCTGCGCGGCGAGCCGGCGTCACTCGTGGAGCGCGGTGCGCACGCACTGTTCTTCCCGCATGGAGTCGGCCATCACCTCGGACTCGATCCGCACGACTTCGAGACGTTCGGCGACCGCATCCTCTACGGCAGCGGGCGCGAACGCGCGCAGCAGTTCGGCACGGCCTACCTGCGCACGGACGTGGACCTCGCCCCGGGCATGGTGCTCACGGTGGAACCCGGCCTCTACTTCACGCCCGCGATCCTCGAGTCGTACTCGGCGCGTTTTCCCGAGGCGCTCGACGCCGCGCGCGTGGAACCGTATCTGCGCGCGAACGGGGGACGCGGATTCGGCGGCGTGCGCATCGAGGACAACCTCGTGGTGACGGAGAGCGGATACGAGATCCTGAATCCGCCGCTCGCGAAGGAGATCGCCGACGTCGAGGCGGCGGTGTCTTCGGCGCGCGAGGTCGGCGCGCCGCGCGCCTGATCCCGCGGCCCCCCTCCGCCCGAGCGCCCCGTTCGTGAACTGAAACTCCCCGCTCCAAGAATGCCCGCGAATCGCTCAATCCGGCCCGAATCCGGCGACGAAGCGCTCGCGTTCGCTCAAGGCCCGCCGAAGCGCCACCGATTTTCCGTACGAAGGCCCAGGAATCGCAACTCGCTCATACATCAGGTGGCCTCTTGGATCGTTCCGCCGGCTCCTCGCAGCCGGGCGGCCGTGCGGCATCGCCCGCGCGGTCGCCGCTCGCACAGCAGGCAATCCGCGTCCTGCGCGGCGTGCTTCTCGTGCTCGGCATTCTCGCCGTGGTCGCGATCATGGCGATCGCGTGGCCGAATCGAGTGCGCGCGCAGGGTCTCGACCCTCCCCTCGTGCTGCTCGACGGCGAACAGGTCCCCGCCGCGGCCGTGCCGCCGCAGCTCCGGGACGGCGAGTGGTTCATCCCCGCGTCGCCGATCGCGCGCGCGCTGTGGGCCACGCTGGAGTTCGATCCCGTCACGATGACCGTGCGCGTCACGGACCCACTGGACGGCACCACTCTCGAGTACGTCGGCACCACGGGCGAGGGTCTGCTCGATCACTCGTTTGCGCTCTCACTCGCGCCCGGACTCGCGGTCGGAACGACCGAAGAAGATCTGCTTCTGCCCGTGCGCCTCATCTCCGTGCTGTTCGACCTGCAAGCGGTGGTGTCCCCGCTCGGCGACGAGATCTCGCTGATCAGCCGGCGCGCCGGCGGACCGATCGACGGTCTGCCCGCGGTCGGGCTGCGCGAGCTCGCCTGGCGCGGCTCCACGCATCGCTACGCGGACCGCACCGACGGCGCGCTCTCGATGGACGCGCGCGGGCGCGTGGGCGATCGCGGCCGTTTCGATCTGCACGGCGACGGCCAGGTCACGCCCTCCGGCGATGCGTTCCTCGGTTCCGCCACCGGCATCTGGCAGAACGGGACCGGCGACACGTGGGCGCTCGGCGACGTGCGCGGATCCTCCACGCTGCGGTGGCTCGGAACGTACGGCCGCGGCCTGCGGGTCGACCGCGAGCGCGCGCGCGGCGAGGTGCGCTGGAGTGCCGGATGGCTGCGCCTGCAATCCGGGCACGAGTCGTCGGGCGGCTACGCGACGTCGCCCACGCACGACGGCCAGGTCGCGTTGCTCTCCCGCTCGTGGGGCGCGCGACCGGGGGCATCGATCGGCACGTCGTGGGGACTCGGCGCCGCGATCACGGGCGAGCGCGCCAGCGAGAAGTCCGGGGTGCTGCTCGCGAGCGAGTACCGCCGGTACTTCGCCGACCTGCGCTGGGAGACGCGCGCCGGCCTGTACGGCAGCCCGGGCGAGGGCCTCGGAAATCGTCTCGCGTGGGAAACGTCCGCGGACTGGGTCGCACGCGAGGACCTGCGCCTGCACGGCCGCGCGGGGCTGTACGGGCGCGAGTTCCGTCTCCCGGTGACGTACTTCCCGGAACAGAACACGATCTTCCTGTCGCTCGGCGGCCGGTGGCAGGCGTCGCGACGCTGGGTCGTGTCCGCGTCGCACTCCACGAACGATCGTCGAGACGCCGGCAACGTGGAGCACTGGACCACGGAGACGCTCACGTGGCAGGTCCCGTCGCTGCGGCTCCGCACGCTGAGCGCGACGCTCACGCAGTCCGCCTCGAGCGAGACCTCGTTCCGGAACGAGTTCCTGTTCGACGCGCGCGGCCAGTGGCGGGCCGGCGACTGGTTCTCCACGATGCGGCGGGTGAGCGGCGCGTCCGGCTACACGGGGACGACGGGCGCCACCGCGCGCTTCCCCGGCGTGCTCGGGCAGACCGCGGCCTCGTGGAGCGAGCGCGGAGTGAGCGGCGTGTCGGCGTACCTCACGAAGACGTTCGGGCGACGCCGACCGCTGCGCGTCACCGCGGGCGGCAACTGGTCGCTGTCCACGTTGCCGAACGAGGATCCCTTCCTCGGCAGCGTGCGGGTGTCCTGGGACTTCCTGCCCGGTCACGGGATGGAGGCCGCGTACGACGAGCACCCCGCGTCGTCGTCTTCCCGGCTGCAATGGTACGGGCAGATGCGCTTCGCCGAGGGGCGCAGCGGGGGCCGCATGCCCGGCGACCGCAGCGAGCGCGACGTCTCCCGCATCGAGGGCCGCATCTGGCTGGACCGCAACGCGAACGGCGAGTTCGACCGCGGCGACCGTGCGCTCGAGGACGTGGAGGTCGTGCTGGACGACGGCCTCGCGCGCACCCGCACGGATGCGGACGGCAACTACCTGTTCGCGCGCGTGCGCGCCGGCAAGCACGGCATCCGCGTGACGCCCGAGACCGTGCGCGCGGATCTCTCGCTGATGGACGAGCTCGCACGTCCCGTGATCGTGCCCGCGTACAAGACCGCGCGCGCGGACTGGCGCACGTGCACGAACCGCAAGGCGACCGGCGTGGTGTTCCGGGATCTGGATGGCGACGGCGTACGCGACCCGGACGAGCCCGGCATCGCCGAGGCGCACGTGATGATCGAGAACCGCGGCGACACGATCACCGATCGCCTCGGGCGCTGGCGCGTGCGCGACCTGCCGCCCGGCGTGCACCTCCTGCGCGTGGACGAGTCGTCGCTCGCGGCCGACGAGTGGGCGGGGGAGGCGGTGGAGATCGTGGTGCTCCCGGACGCGGATCCCGAGGCGGTCGACGTTCCGGTTCGCGTGAAGCTGCGGCCGGTCACACGGAAGGTGTTCGAGCCCTAGACGCCCGCCCCCCTCTTGCCGGAGACTCCCGACCGGAGGGCCTCGCCTTGCGCCACACGAACTTCCCCGTCACGAACCGGCCGGTCCCGGTGATCGGGCTCGGCTCCTGGAATCTCGAGCGCCCCGACCGGCCGCGCGCCGTCCGCGTGGTGCGCGCGGCGCTCGACGCCGGGCTCACGCACGTGGACACCGCGGAGATGTACGGCTCCGGCCGCGTGGAGGACGTGCTCGGGGAGGCGCTCGCGGGGCGACGCGACGAGGTCTTCCTCGTGAGCAAGGTGCTGCCCGGCAACGCGTCGCGCCGCGGCACGATCGACGCCTGCGAGCGTTCGCTGAAGCGGCTCCGGACGGACCGCCTGGACTGCTATCTGCTCCACTGGGAAGGGCCGCATCCGCTCGCGGACACGTTCGCGGCGTTCGAGGAGCTCGTGGCCGCGGGCAAGATCCTCTCGTTCGGGGTCAGCAACTTCGACGTGGAGCGCCTCGAAGAAGCGGTGCGCGTCGCCGGGCCCGGACGCGTCGCCTGCAACCAGGTGCTGTACCACCTGGAGAGCCGCGGCATCGAGCACGCGCTGCTGCCCGCGTGCCGGCGGCACGGCGTCGCGCTGGTCGGCTACAGCCCGTTCGCGCAGGGCGCGCCCGAAACGCCCGAGACTCCGGGCGGGGCCGTGCTCGCGGAGATCGCGGCGCGCCACGACGTGACCATCGCCGCGGTGACGCTCGCGTTCCTCGTGCGCGAACCGGGGACGTTCACGATCCCGATGACGTCACGCGGGTCGCACGCGCGCGAGAACGCCGCGGCCGGCGACGTCGTGCTCTCGGCCGAAGACGTCGCCCGCATCGATCGCGCCTTCCCCCGCGGCGCGCGCCGGGAGTCGCTCGACACGCTGTAGGAATCGGTCAAAGTCGCCCAGTTCCGGCCACGGAGCGCAAGCGCACCGGGCGCCGACTCAGCTCTCCGCAAGAACCCGTCGATGATAACTCCGGGCAAGAACGTCCAGGGGGGCGGATGAGCAGCACGACGGTCACGGCCGCGGGCGGGTACGTCCTGATCGGCGACAAGATCGAGCCACGCCAGCACATCATGGCGCTCGTGGCCCAGATCCGCGCCGAGAACGAACAACTCCCGTTCGACAAGCAGATCCACTACCTGGTCTGTCCGGACTACTCCAAGTTCGCGCTCGCGCTGCGCAACTTCCGCGACCACATCCGCCTGGTGCTGGTGGGCCCCGGGCTCGAGGGCAAGCAGGAGATGGTGGTGCGCCTCATGGGCGGCAGCATCCAGACCGTGCTCGTGCTCGACCCGAACCGGCCGATCGCGGACAGTCCCGAGGCGGCGAAGCGGATGCTGAAGGGACTCACCGACCTCGGCGTGGTGCTCGCGAAGGCCGATGCCTTGCCCCAGGACTTCTTCGTGCCGCTCGTGCGCGACTACGTGGTGGCGGGGCTCTCGTCGCAGATGGACGTGGCGAGCATGACGCCCGAGCAACGCACGGAGCTGCTCGAGACGCGACTCGAGTCCGCCACGATGTTCCCCACGCTGCCGGAGACGCAACGTCGCGTGGCGGCACTCGACGACATGGATCATCCGCGCAAGTGGGCCGCCGCGATCGATCCCGACTTCCCGCTGAAGCGCGTGATCCTGAATCTCCTGAACTCCGCGCACTACGG
>JAGQIB010000247.1 GCA_020431545.1 Gemmatimonadota bacterium | reverse complement strand
GGTTAGAGCAGCGGAATCATAATCCGCGTGTCCGGGGTTCGAGTCCCTGCACCGCTACCATCCTGCCGCCGGGCACGCACCGGCAACGTCCGCACCGCGGGGGCGCCATGAACCCGCCCCTCGAGCTCTCGGTTCGCCGGACCATCGAGCGCGAGCGCCTGATCCACCCGGGAGATTGCGTGCTCCTCGCCGTCTCCGGCGGGGCGGACTCGATCGCGCTCCTGCGCGTCTTGCACGAGATCTCCGGAGAGATCGGCTGCACGCTTCGCGCCGCGACCCTCGACCACGCGCTGCGAGCGGACTCCGCGGAGGACGCCGACTTCGTCGAGGCGCTCTGCCGCGAGCACGCGGTCCCGCTCGTGCGCGAGCGTGTGGACTGGAATCGCCGGGGCGGTGCGCCGACCGCCGACGTCGAGGCCCGGGCCCGCGACGCTCGCTACGACTTTCTCCGCCGGACCGCGGCCGCGGATGGCGCCACGATCGCGGTCGGCCACCACGCCGACGATCGGCTCGAGACCTTCCTGATCCAGCTCCTGCGCGGAGCCGGGCCGAGGGGGCTGTCGCTGCCGCGCTACCGCCGCGAGGACGGCGTCATCCGCCCGCTCCTCGACGTGACCCGCGCCGAGATCGAGGCGTGGCTCCGGGACCGCGACCAGACCTGGCGGGACGATCCCACGAACGAGGACCGCTCGAACCTGCGCGGTCGGTTTCGCGCCGACGTGCTGCCGGCTCTTCGCCGCGAGAACCCCGCCGTCGCGCGCGTGGTGGGGCGCGCGGCGACGCTGCTGGGCGAGACCGACGATCTCCTGGAGGCCCTCGCGGAGGCCGCGGGCGAGGCGCTCGTGGTCCGGGAAAGCCCCGGGGAGTTGGTCCTTGATGGCCCTCGGGCCGCTACCTATGATGCGAACGTGCTGACGACGCTGCTCCGGCTCGTCGTGCGGGCGTGGGGCGCGAGTTCGGCCGCGATCGGCCGATCCGCGTGGCGCGAGGTCGTGGTCGGATGGCAGCTCGGCGTGCCGTTCGTCCGGGAGCTCCCGGGAGGGATTCGGGTCTCGCGGACGGAGAGCCAGCTTCGGCTGGAGATCCGCCGGCCGGAAGGGGCCGGCTTTTCCGTTCCGGTCCACGAATTGAGCGTGCCGGGTCGCGTTCGCCTCTTCGGCCCGAGTCCGATCGGGGCGGACCTGCATCTCACGGTGACGGAGGCGGCCCCGCCGGAGGATCCGCGGCGGGCGTCGGGGCCGAGGGTCGCCTGGGTCGACGCCGGGCGCATCGTGGGGGGACTCCGGGTCCGTGCGCGGCGTCCCGGCGATCGCTACCGACCGCTCGGGCTCGACGGGTCGGTGAAGTTGCAGGACCTTCTCGTGGATCGAAAGGTCCCGCGCCCGTGGCGGGATTCGGTCCCGGTGGTGACCGACCACGAAGGAATCGTCTGGATTCCCGGTTTCCGGGTCGACCGGAGGTCGAGAATCACCGAAGAAACCCAAAGGGCGTACCGGATCGAGCTGATCGGCCGGCCCCCCTGGATGGACCCCGCGGAAGGGGCGATCGGGAGCGAAGGATGAGTTCTACCCCCATGGCCGAGCGCATCGGAAACGTCCTCATCGACGAGCGGAGCATCCGCGAGCGCGTGGCGGCTCTCGGCCGGGAGATCTCGGCCGTGTACGCCGGCGAGGCGCCGATCCTCGTGAACATCCTCAAGGGGGGGTTCATCTTCCTCGCGGATCTCGCGCGGGAGCTCTCCGTGCCCTGCGAGATCGACTTCATGGTGGTGTCCAGCTACGAGGACAAGACCGAGTCCTCCGGCGTCGTGAGGATCCTGGCCGATCTCGGGCTGAACCTCGAGGGGCGCCACGTGTTGATCGTCGAGGACATCGTGGACACGGGACTGACCCTGGAATACCTGCGCGAGCTGCTGCTGGCGCGCAACCCCGCCTCTCTCCGCATCGTCACGCTTCTGAACAAGCCCAGCCGCCGGAAGGCCGAGGTGCCGCTGGACTGGATCGGTTTCGACATTCCGGACGAATTCGTGGTGGGTTACGGACTCGATTTCGCCCAGCGCTTCCGGAATCTGCCCTACATCACGGTCCTGGACGGGAATGCGTTGCCGTCACTGGATGCCGCACCCTCCAGACGACCTGAGGATGAGCGATGAGCGACCGACGCGACGACTACCCACCGCGCGACCCGCGCGACGACCGCGACCGCAAGAAGAAGGACGTGCCGCGGTACGGCCGGGCGACGAAGACGATGGCCTTCTGGGTGGTCGTCATCATGATCTTCCTGCTCGTGTTCCGCGGCCTGTACAACGACGAGCCGCCCGAGACGGAGATCAACTACAACGAATTCATCGAGCAGATCGACCAGGGCAACATCAAGATGGTCCGTCTGATCGACGACGACGTGCACGGCGAGCTCGTCGCGGCCGCGATGACGCAGATCCAGGGCGTGAGCCAGGGCTACACGCGCTTCCGTCTGACGCTCCCCAAGGGACTCACGGATCTGCCGGATCGCATCGTGGAGAAGAATCCGGACGCCACGGTGACCGCGCAGAAGCCGGGACCGAACTGGACGCAGGTCGTGTTCGCCTGGCTGCCGATCCTTCTGATCCTCGGGATCTGGGTGTTCATCATGCGGCAGATGCAGTCCGGCGGGAACCGCGCGTTCACGTTCGGCAAGAGCCGCGCCAAGATGCTGATGGCGGGCGGCGACCGCCCGAAGATCACGTTCGAGGACGTGGCCGGCGCGACCGAGGCGAAGCAGGAGCTCCAGGAGATCATCGAGTTCCTGCGGGATCCGGCGAAGTTCCAGAAGCTCGGCGGCAAGATCCCGAAGGGCGCCTTGCTGCTCGGTTCGCCGGGCACCGGCAAGACGCTGCTCGCGAAGGCCGTGGCCGGCGAGGCCGGCG
>JAGQIB010000012.1 GCA_020431545.1 Gemmatimonadota bacterium | reverse complement strand
TCCTCGATGACCTTCTGGTGGCGACGTTGCACCGAGCACTCGCGCTCGCCCACGAACACGGTGCGGCCATGATGATCCGCGAGGATCTGCGCCTCCACGTGGCGCGGATTGAGTACCAGCTTCTCCACCAGGAGATCGTCGCTGCCGAACGAGCCCTTGGCCTCGCCGCGGACCAGCTTGAGCGCGCCGGCCAGTTCGCCTTCCTTGTGCACCGCGCGCATGCCCTTGCCGCCGCCGCCGGCCGCCGCCTTGAGCAGGATGGGGTAGCCCATCTCGCTCGCGAGCTTCTTCGCCTCGGCGTCGCCCACGGGCTCGAGACTGCCGGGCACGACCGGCACGCCGTTCTTGACCACCGCGGTCTTGGCACGCGCCTTGTCGCCCATGGCGCGGATCGCCTCCGCGTGCGGGCCGATGAACTGGATACCCTCGGCCTCGCACGCGGCGGAGAAGTCCGCGTTCTCGGAAAGGAACCCGTAGCCGGGGTGGATGGCCTGCGCGCCGACCTTCTTGGCTGCGGCCAGGATCTTCTCGATGCGGAGATAGCTCTCCGATGCGGCGGGCGGACCGATGGGGATCGCCTCGTCCGCGAGCAGGACCGGCAGCGCGCGCCGGTCCGCCTCCGAGTACACCGCGCACGACTTGATGCCCATCTCGCGGAGCGCCCGGATCACGCGGACCGCGATCTCGCCGCGGTTCGCGATCAGGACCTTCTCGAACATTTCGCCTCCTCGAGCCCGCGGCCTAGAGCGGGATGTTGCCGTGCTTCTTGGACGGGAGTGCTTGCTGCTTGTGTCGCAGCGCCTCCAGCGCCGTAACCAGGTGGCGGCGCGTGTTCATGGGCTGGACCACGTTGTCGATGTAGCCGTAGCTCGCGGCGATGTACGGGTTCGCGAACTTCTCGTTGTATTCGTCCACGAGCTGCTTCTCCTTCGCGGCCGGGTCGCTCGCCTCCTTGATCTCGCGCCGGTTGATGATCCGCACGGCACCCTGGGCGCCCATCACGGCGAGCTCGGCCGTGGGCCACGCGATGTTGAAGTCCGCGCGCAGATGCTTGGACGCCATCACGTCGTAGGCCCCGCCGTACGCCTTGCGCGTGATCACGGTGAGCTTCGGCACCGTGGCCTCCGCGTACGCGTACAAGAGCTTCGCGCCGTGGCGGATGATGCCGCCCCACTCCTGTGCGGTGCCGGGCAGGAAGCCGGGCACGTCCTCGAACGTCACGATGGGGACGTTGAAGGCGTCGCAGAAGCGTACGAAGCGGGCGCCCTTCACGGAGGCGTCGATGTCGAGCACGCCGGCGAGGTGCTTGGGCTGGTTCGCAACGATGCCGATCACGCGGCCGTTGAGACGCGCGAATCCGACCACGATGTTGCGCGCGAACTCCGGGTGGATCTCCAGGAAGTCGGAGTCGTCCACGATGGGGAGGAAGGCGTCGCGGATGTCGTACGGCTTGTTCGCGTCGTTCGGTACGACGTGATTCAGCGACTCCTCCACGCGGTCCGGGGCGTCGTTCGGGGACACGAACGGCGGATCCTCGGTGTTGTTGCTCGGCATGAACGACAGCAGGCGGCGCGTGAGCGCGAGCACGTCCTTCTCGGCCGGCGCCCGCAGGTGAGCCACGCCGCTCTTGGACGTGTGGGTCTTCGCACCGCCGAGGTCCTCGAACGTCACGTCCTCGTTCGTCACCGCCTTGATCACGTCGGGGCCGGTGATGAACATGTGGCTCGTGCCCTCGGTCATGATCGTGAAGTCCGTGATCGCGGGCGAGTACACGGCGCCGCCCGCGCACGGTCCGAGGATCGCGGAGATCTGGGGGACCACGCCGGAGGCGAGGGTGTTGCGGAGGAAGACGTCGGCGTAGGCGCCGAGCGAGAGCACGCCTTCCTGGATGCGGGCGCCGCCGGAGTCGTTCAGGCCGATCACGGGCGCGCCCTGCTCCATGGCGAGGTCCATGATCTGGCAGATCTTCTTGCCGTTCGCCTCGGACATCGTGCCGCCGAACACCGTGAAGTCCTGCGCGAACACGAAGACCGTCCGGCCGTCGATCTTGCCGAAGCCGGACACCACGCCGTCTCCGATGATCTTGCGGCCGCCCATCCCGAAGTCGTCGGTGCGGTGGGTCACGAAGAAGCCGAGCTCCTCGAACGATCCGCGGTCGAGCAGCATCTCGAGTCGCTCGCGGGCCAGGAGCTTCCCGGCCTCGTGCACCTTCGCGATGCGTTCCTCGCCTCCGGCGCGGAACGCTTCCTCGCGTTTGGCTCTGAGCAGCTCCAGCCGGTCGGCGCCGGCGGGGACGGTGGTTTCGGCACTCACTTTGCGGCCTCCCGCGTGACCGGGTTTTCCAGCACGCCGAGTCCTTCGATCTCGCAGCGGATGCGCTGGCCCGGTTGGATGAACACCTTCGGCTCCCGGAACACGCCCACTCCGGAGGGCGTGCCGGTCGCGATCACGTCGCC
>JAGQIB010000246.1 GCA_020431545.1 Gemmatimonadota bacterium | reverse complement strand
CTGATCCAGCGTGTTGCCGCCGCCGCTCGTCGCGGCCGTGGTCTGGGTGGTGCCGTCCGGGAACTTGAAGCCGCCGGTCGAGGAGTAGATCGTGCCGGCGACCTCGAGCTTCTCGGTGGGGTTGGTCGTGCCGACGCCCATGAGGCCGGGCGTGTCCGTCACGGTCACGCGGTCCCCGTCGACGTTCAACCGCCAGTCGCCTGTGGGCCCGTCCAGGTACGTCCACGCGGAGTGCCCGCCGAACGTGCGGTAGCCGTAGAACGGAAGACCGTTGGCACCCTCGGTCGTGACGTACATCCCGCCGTACCCGTTCGAGATGGGGGCATGAACCCCGAAGTACTCGAGACCGGTCGGAAAGTTGCGGTTGATCCCGACGAAGCCCGGCGTGTTCACGATCGCGCCGCCGCTGTTCGTCCAGAGCTGTCCCAGCGCGTGCTGCGCGAACGGGGCCGCGGTCAGCGGCTGCCGCGGGTTCAGGATCGTGAACGGCGCCGTGTCCGAAGGATCGTGCGGCGTGCGCACGCCGATCTCCAGCCACAGGGCGTTGCCGTCGAAGACGTCGCCGAAGTCGAGCTGGACCGTGAAGCGGCCGGCCGCGAGCGTCACGTCGTCGATCTGGAGCGGAGCCCCGACCACGATGCCCGCGGCCTCGTCGTCGTGGAGCGTGAACCGGAAGTCGCCGCTGCCGGAGACCGGCGCGCCCACGTCGGTGAGCTCGCCCTGGTACGTGAACGCGGTGCCGAGCGGGGCGCCGGACACGGGCGACGCCACGAGCCCCGCCGCGAGCAGGGCCGAGAGAAGAGTGCGCATGGAGACCTCGAACGGGAGCGCCCGTCGCCTCGCCCCGGAGGTCCGGGGACGGCGGAGGGCGGAAGTCGACATCCGGGGAGTTTGTCGAGGATCGGGGATCTCCCGGCCGGCGGCCCGCCCGGGGAGCACCGGCCGGTCGGGGGAGGGGCCGAGAAGCGGCGGGGGGAAGGACACACCGGGAGCATCCCTCCGGGATTCCCGCCGCTTCCGGTTTCGACCGGAGACGACGCTCTACGCCGCGGTCGCCTCCGAGAGCGCGAGCCCGAGCTGGCCCGCGAGGTAGCGCAGCTCGTCGCCGGTGCCGGGCAGGCAGGACACGATTCCGGCCGCGTTCTCGCGGATCCACTCGTCGGCGGTGGGCGCGGGCAGCAGGTCGGGCTCCAGCCCGAGCAGGTGCCGCCACTCGTCCCGTCGTTCGTTCGAGTAGTTCGCGAACGTGTCGAGCCCGCACGCGCCCGCCTCCACGTCCGCGATCCGGTTCGCGAGCTCCGCGCCCTCGCGCAGACCCACGTTCATGCTGTGAATGCCGGCCGGTCCCGTGAGGTGCCCGGAGTCTCCGGCGAGCCAGATCCGTCCGCGCCCGAACGACTCCGCGAGCCGACGTTCGAACCGCGCGAGCACGGACCAGGTGATGTCGCCCTCGCACACGCCGAACCACGGCGCCCGCTCCTCCAGCAGCAGGTTGAGCAGGTCCACCGTGAGGTGCGGGAACGCGTCCGGACCGACCTGCACCGCGAGACGACTCTTGTGCCGCAGGTCCTCGCCGAAGATCTCGGGCTCGTCGGTCAGCTCGAACGACCAGCGGACGCGACCGTCCGGCAGCGGCCACAGCACGTTCGTGGTGCCGTTGTGCAGCACCACGCGAACCTCCGGCGGCACCGGATGCGTCGACTCGAACTCGAACACGCCGAACAGCTGGGCCGCACCGACCGCCGGGAAGCCGATGCCGAGACGCCGGCGCACGACGGAACGATGGCCGTCCGTGCCCACGAGGAACCGCGGATGCCAGTGGTACTCGCGGACGACTTCCTCCTCCGACGTCGCGATCGGGTAGCCGGTCGCGATGCGATCGAGCTTCTCCACGTCGGCCTTCACCGTGTCCCCGAGCGGCTGGAACGAGTGCAGGCGGTGGCTCCAGTCCACGGAGACGCCGTAGCTGCGGAGCTCCTCCACCAGGATCCGCTCCAGCAGGCTCTGGCGGAGCACCAGGAGGTACGGGTGCCGAACCGGGAGATCGGTGAACTTCGCGTGAGCGCGCACGTGCGGTCCGTCGGAGAAGACGATCGACTCCACGCGGAGCGCGTCGCGCAGGCGCGGCAGATCGACCCCCGCGTCCTCCAGCAACGCCAGGCTGGCGGGGTGGAGCGCGAGCGCGTAGCTGTGCGACGTGGGGCTCCGCTCCCGCTCGACGATCCGCAGGTCGACGGATCGCCGCGCGAGCTGGAGCGCCGTGAACAGCCCCACCGGACCGGCCCCCGTGACGAGCACGGCCGGATCGTGCTTGCGGAACATGGCGGTCCCCTTTCCGCCCTCCCGATCTCGATTCTCCGGTGCGGAGGCAGTCGGGACCCTGATCCCGGTCACGTCGCCGGCTGACGGTGGTCAGCTCGGGCCCCGGGATTGACGCCGCGGGGTCACCTCCCTAGATTGCGCCGAGGCGCCGCGCCCGGTCGCGCGGCGTCTTTCTATGTGGGGTACCGGCAGGGTACCGTCCGGAGGTCGTGAAGTTGCCCGCAGTGATCGAGCTGGTCCGCAACATCGCCATCGTGGCCCACGTGGACCACGGGAAGACCACGCTGGTCGATCGGCTGCTGCAGCAGACCGGCGCGCTGGGCGATCGTGCCCCCGAGGCCGTCCGCGTGATGGACTCGAACGACCTCGAGCGC
>JAGQIB010000245.1 GCA_020431545.1 Gemmatimonadota bacterium | reverse complement strand
CGCGTAAACATGACCATGAAGTCCGGCTCCATGGAGACGGTCGAGGTCGTGGGCACCGCGGCCGTGGTGGACATCTCGTCCAGCACCGCGGGGGCGACGATCGGCGAGGACATCATGTCCCGGATCCCGCTCGGCCGCAGCTTCTCCAACACGCTGGCGCTCGCGCCGGGCGTGGTGGGTAGCGGCATCGACGACTCCAACCCGTCGATCGCGGGCGCGTCCGGCCTCGAGAACACCTACGTGGTCGACGGCGTCAACATCAACAACACCGGCTACGGCAGCGTGGGATCGTACTCGATCATCCTCGGCTCGCTCGGAACCGGCGTGAACTTCGACTACATCAAGGAAGTCCAGGTCAAGACGGGCGGCTACGAGCCGGAGTACGGCGAGGCGCTCGGCGGCTTCGTCAACCTCGTGACCAAGACGGGCGGAAACGAGCACAAGGGTTCGGTCTTCGGCTACGCGCAATCCTCGAGCCTCGAGGGCACGCGGGAGAAGTCGGACCGGGAACTCGCGACGTACGACGAGATCGGTTTCACGAGCAACGACTTCGGCTTCGAGGTCGGCGGCCCCATCTCGAAGGATCGCCTGTTCTACTACGCGGCGTTCGACCCGACGTACCTCACGCTGACCCGCGCGTCGGCCCAGGCGACGGGTTTCACGCACGAAGAGGACATCAACCGGACCATCTGGAACTACGCCGGCAACCTGAAGTGGCTCGCGCACCCGCGCCACACGCTGACGTTCTCCGCGTTCGGTGACCCGTCGCACGGCGACATGGGCGCCCAGCGGACCACGTCGCTGGCGGTCGCCGATCCGTCGATCCGGTACTCCGAGATCGACTACGGCGGGAACAACTTCGTCGGGCGCTGGGAAGGCGAGCTGAACGACAACAGCTTCATCGAAGCGTCGGTCGCCTACCACGGGGACGAGTTCAAGGAGAAGGTGAACGTCAATCAGCCTTCCGGTACGGACTTCGAGGGCATCATCAGCGGCAACGGAGGCACGGACCGCTACGGCGGCGTCGGCTTCCTGGGCAACTCCGAGTCGTCGAACTACCAGTACTCGGTGAAGCTCTCGAACTTCTTCCAGGGCGAGGGCGAGCACAACCTCCGCTTCGGCGTCCAGTACCAGGACATCGGCTACAACAACACCACGAACTACACCGGTCCGGCCGGAACGATCATTCCGCAGAGCGTCGAGAGCGGCGCCGGCGTCGGATCGCAGGCCGCGGCGTCCGGATACACGTGGCAGATCACCGCGAACAGCGATGCGGCCCTGTATCCGTCCGGCTACCGGTTCCGCATCAACCGGATCCGCTCGGGCGAGCTGACGTCGGAGACGACGAATCAGCACCTGGCGTTCTTCCTGTCCGACTCCTGGAGCCCGAACGACTGGCTGAACTTCATGGCCGGCATCCGCTACGAGCAGAACACGCTCGTGGGTTCACTCTCAAAGTTCAGCTGGGGCAACAACTGGGGCCCGCGGTTCCATGTGACGCTGGACCCGACCCAGGATCACCGCTCGAAGGTCTCGTTCGCGTACGGTCGCTTCTTCGGCAAGATCCCGAACGACCTGGCCGTGCGTGCGCTCTCGGCCGAGGTCACGCAGATCGTGTCCTACGACTATGCCGACGTGGACTTCACCGACCCGAACAATCCGGTCATCCCGGATCCGAGCCTCGCGAAGGCCATGCTGACCTTCGGCGACGTGCCGACCGTGATCGATCCGGATTCGAAGGTCACGTACCAGGACGAGTACGTCATGAGCGCCGAGCGGGATCTCCGCCCGAACGTGAACGTCGGCGTGACCTACACGCACCGTTCGCTCGGCCGGACGCTCGAGGACGTGGCCATGGTCGCGTACTCGGACCTCGTTTCGGGCGCCGAGGACTTCGGCGAGTACTTCATCACGAACCCGTCGGAGGCCGACGGTTTCCCGAAGCCTTCGCGGAAGTACGACGCGTTGACCTTCTCGGCCCAGAAGCGGTACACCCCGAGTGACCCGTGGCAGCTCATGGGCTCGTACACGTGGTCGAAGCTCAAGGGCAACTACGAGGGCTACTACCGCCGGGACAACGGACAGAGCGATCCGTTCATCACGTCGCTGTACGACTTCCCGTACCTGCGTGATCCGGACATCTTCAAGTACCTGATCGAGGACGGCGTGCTGCCGAACGACCGCACCCACGTCTTCAACATGTTCGGGTCCTACACGCTCGACATGGGCCTCACGTTCGGCGCGAATCTCCGCGTCCAGACGGGTATCCCGCTCACGAAGCTCGGCCACAACGAAGCGTACGGCAGCGACGGCGAGATCCCGCTCGAGTCTCGCGGCGGCAGCGGCCGCACGCCGACGACGACGAACGTCGGTCTCCACGCGGACTACGCGATCCAGACCGGTGGCCGTCAGATCGCGCTCATCGCCGACGTGTTCAACCTGCTGAACCAGCAGAAGGGCACGGACTACGACCAGAACTACGAGGTCGGCGGTGTCGGTCTGGTCAGCAACGACTTCGGCAAGCCGACGAAGTACGAGGACCCGCTCTCGATCCGGTTCGCGATCCGGGTCTCGCAGTAGCGGCGTGAGATCGCGGGGTGGCGCCCTCGGGTGCCGCCCCGCGGAGTTCCTTGCAGGGCGACGGTCCCCCGGGATCGTCGCCCTTCTTCTTGTGATGCGGAGATCGTGTCTGTCCCGACGAATGCCAAGGCGCGCGCATCCACGGCCAAGGGCCGCCCGGAAGGCGCCCCGCTCGCGACCGCCCGGCCCTCGAGCCGGACCGGGACACATTTCCCGAACCACGACGAATCGGTGCCGGGATCGAGTGCATCTGATGTCCCCGACCCCCTTTTGGAGGAGATCAGGACATGAAGATCGGGATTCTCGGTTCCGGAGGCGTTGCGAAGACCCTGGCGAGCGGATTCCTGGCCCACGGACACGAGGCGATGCTCGGCTCCCGGGATCCGGGGAAGCTCGCCGACTGGGCGGCGGAGAACGACGGAGGGCGCACCGGGAAGTTCGACGAGGCGGCGGCATTCGGCGAAGTGGTGGTGCTCGCGGTCAAGGGCTCGGCGGCGAGCGGCGCGTTGCAGCTCGCGGGGGGAGCGAATCTCGCCGGGAAGACCGTGCTGGACGCCACCAATCCGATCGCCGACAAGCCACCCGTCAACGGCGTCCTGAGCTTCTTCACGTCGCTCGACGAGTCCTTGATGGAGCGCCTGCAGAGGGAGTTCCCGGAGGCGCGGTTCGTGAAGGCGTTCAATTCGGTCGGCGCCGCGCACATGATCGACCCGAAGTTCGAGGGCGGGCGGCCCACGATGTTCATCTGCGGCAACGACGAAGGCGCCAAGCGGACGACCTCGTCGCTGCTGGAGAGCGTCGGCTGGGAGGCGGCCGACATGGGCGCGGTGGAGGCGGCGCGCGCGATCGAGCCGCTGTGCATGCTGT
>JAGQIB010000011.1 GCA_020431545.1 Gemmatimonadota bacterium | reverse complement strand
CGACGAGATCGACGCGGTCGGCCGTCACCGCGGCGCCGGACTCGGCGGCGGTCACGACGAGCGCGAGCAGACCCTGAACCAGCTCCTCGTGGAGATGGACGGCTTCGACAGCTCGGACGGCGTGATCCTGATCGCGGCCACGAACCGTCCCGACGTGCTGGATCCCGCGCTGCTGCGTCCGGGTCGCTTCGATCGGCAGATCGTGGTGGACATGCCGGACCTGCGGGGCCGACTCGGCATCCTGCGAGTCCACGCCCGCCCGATCCCGCTCGACGAGAAGGTGGATCTCGAGAAGATCGCGCGCGGAACGCCCGGTTTCTCGGGCGCGGACCTCGCGAACGTGATGAACGAGGCGGCGTTGCTGGCCGCGCGCCGCAACCGCGATCGCGTCACGATGATCGATTTGCTGGACGCGAAGGACAAGGTCGCGATGGGCGCGGAACGCAAGAGCCTGATCCTCTCCGAGAAGGAGAAGGAGGTCGTGGCCTACCACGAGGCCGGACACGCGCTCGTCGCACTGCGGACGCCTGAGGCCGATCCGGTGGAGAAGGTGACGATCGTGCCGCGCGGACGTTCCCTCGGCGCGACGTACCAACTCCCGGTGGACGAGAAGCACAACTGGTCGCGCTCCTACTGCAAGTCGCGGCTCGCGATCATGATGGGCGGCCGGGTGGCGGAGGAGATCGCGTTCAACGAGATGACGAACGGCGCCAAGGGCGACATCGACTCCGCCACGAACCTCGCGCGCCGCATGGTCTGCGAGTGGGGCATGAGCGATCGACTCGGACCGATCGCGCTCGGCCGCGGCGACGAGCAGGTCTTCCTGGGTCGCGAGATCGTAGAGAACCGTCACGTTTCCGAGGAGACGGCGGAAGCGATCGACGAAGAAGTCCGGGGGCTCGTGGAGTATGGTCGGCGCTGCGCCCACGAGATCCTCTCGGAGTACCGGGCCCAGCTCGATTCGATCGCGATGGCGCTGCTCGAACGGGAGACGATCGACGGCGACGACCTCGCCACGCTGCTGTCCGGAACGGGCCTGCCCGAGATCCGCAAGGACGGCGCAGACGACGTGGGCACCGCGACCGACTCGGCCGCGAGCTCCACCGGAGACAGCTCCACGAGCTGAGGGAGGTTGGGCCCGTCTTGACGGATGACCGTCTGGATCCGGTCGGCCACTGGACCGACCCCACGGCCCCCGACCCGCTGGCCGAGCTTCTCCCACGCCGGGACCCCGGGCGGGCGACACGTCTGCTCGGGGTGCTGAACCTCACCCCGGACTCCTTCCACGACGGCGGCCTCGATCCGACCGCTCTCGCGTCCATCGAGCGGGCACGTCTCCTGGTGGAGGAGGGCGCGGACGCCCTGGACCTCGGCGGCGAGTCGACCCGGCCGGACGCGAAGCCGGTTCCGGCCGCCGAGGAGCTCGCCCGGGTACTTCCCGTGCTCCACGGCGTCCTGCCGCTCGGCGTCCCGATCTCGGTGGACACGATGAAGGCCCCCGTCGCTGCCGCCGCGCTGGAGGCCGGCGCCACCTGGATCAACGACGTCACCGGACTCCAGCACGATCCCGAGATCGCGGACGTCTGCGCCGCGGCCGGGGCCGGCCTCGTGCTGATGCACATGCGCGGGACCCCCCGGACGATGAAGAACCTGACCGATTACGACGATGTCGTGGAGGAGACGATCCGCTTCCTCGACCACGCGGTGGACCGGGCCGTTCGGGCCGGCGTGAGAGACGATCGGATCGTGGTGGACCCCGGCCTCGGCTTCGCGAAGTCGGCGGACCACAATCTCGAGATCCTCCGGCGATTGCCGGAGTACCTTCGCCTCGGCCGGCCGATCCTGGTCGGGGCTTCGCGGAAGTCGTTTCTCGCCCGCTACGACGGGCAGGACTCCGAAGATCGACTGGAGGGGACGTTGGCCACGACCGTGCTCGCCGTGATCGGGGGCGCCTCCATTCTCCGCGTCCACGACGTGGCCGCGAACCGCAAGTCGGTCGAGGTGACCGAGGCCGTGCTTCGCGCACGCCTGACGCCGCGCGTGTCCACGGAGGCGACGTGCTGAGCTTCCTCGGCAACCACTGGGCGCTCGACGTGCTCGACGTGGGGATCGTGACGGTCCTGTTCTACAAGCTGTACATGTTCATCCGCTCGACCCGCGCGGTGACCATGTTCCTCGGACTGCTGGTGATCATCGGCGCCGGATTCCTCGCCGGCTTCCTCGGTCTCCACGGCCTGAACTGGATCATCAGCAGCCTCAAGACCATCTGGCTGATCGGCTTCCTCATCGTGTTCCAGCCGGAACTCCGCCGCGCACTTTCCACACTCGGCCAGAATCCGATCGTGCGTCCGTTCGTCTCGCGCACGCGCGTGAGCGAGGCCGCAGGTACCCTCGTGAGCGCGGTCTTCGAGATGGCGGACTCGCGCACCGGGGCCCTGATCGTGATCCTCGGCGGAGGTGGGTTGAAGGGCGTGATCGAGACGGGCACGCCACTCCACGCGCGGATCAGCGAAGAGCTGCTGCTCTCGATCTTCCAGACACGCAGCCCCCTCCACGACGGCGCCGTGATCATCCAGGGTGACCAGATCCTCGCGGCGGGATGCATTCTCCCGCTGACCCAGGATCCCCGGCTGTCGCGCACGCTCGGCACCCGTCACCGCGCGGCGCTGGGAATCTCGGAAGAGACCGACGTCGACGTGATCGTGGTCTCCGAGGAGACGGGCACCGTGTCGCACGCGAAGGGCGGTCGGCTCACGCGCAACCTCACGCGAGAAACGCTGCGCGCCACTCTCGCCGCCGCGATGGAACAGCAGAGCGAGACGTCCTAGGCAACGCCGAGCTCGTACGTTCCGCCGAACTCGTCGCCGCTGCGCCGGGCCGCACTCTTCACCGCTCTGGCCGCCGTACTCCCCGAACGGCCGGGAGCGTCCCGACCGAAAGGCGCATCTCCCCGGCTACGCCTCCGGTGCGAGGACTCTCCTCTCGGAACGCTCCCGGCACGACCCCGGGTCCCGGTTCGGCAAAGGGCCTGGCCAACGCCCTCCGCCGTTTCCGAGATCCGGGCCGGCCCGGGTGGCGAGGATCCGTGCCCGCGGATCGCCGCCGGCGTCGCCCGGACCGACACGACGTGGCATTGCAAGCCGCGGGCCCGGATCCGCGGACCCGGCGAGAACTCGCAAACGTCCCGAGGAGATGCACTTGCGACGATGGGCGGCGGGGCGTGAAGTCCCGAGTGTCGACTCTCGGGAGATCGCCGTCTCCCGACGTTGACGTCACCGCTCGCGGCGGTAGGCCTCCGGCCTCCGGTCCCGCCAGAGATCGTTGCGCGCGTTGATGCGCTTGTCGCGCGCCGCGGCGAGATTCACTTCCACGATCTCGAGCGCGTCAGCGTCGACGGGCGCGGTCGCGAGCACCGCACCGTCCGGACCCACGATCCGGCTCCGCCCGGTGAACTCGATCGAGAAGTCGCCGCGATCGTCCGTGCCCGTCCGGTTCGCGGTGACGGAGTACACGCGATTCTCGAGACACCGCACGATCATCGCGTCCTGGCAGTTCGGCAGCACGAGGTTCGAGGGGTGGAGCAGTACCTCCGCCCCGTCGAGCGCGAGCGATCGCGCCGACTCGGGGAAGCGCCAGTCGTAGCAGATCATCAAACCGGCCCGCAGCACTCCCGCGGGAACCCGGAGGTCGACCGCCCGGAACGGGCGATCTCCGGGATCGAAGATCTCACGCTCTCGATCGAACAGATGGACCTTTCGATAGACGGACGTCTCTCCGCGCGGGCCGGTGAGGCGTGCGGAGTTGTAGAGGGCGTTCCCGTCCCGCTCCGCATAACCCGCGGCGAGCCACGCCCCACGACGCGCCGCGGTCTCCCGCAGGAAACGGGCGGTCGGACCTTCGGCGTCCTCGGCCGCCGCGAGCGCCTCCGCGCGGTCGCGGAACGCATAGCCGCTCGCGAACAGTTCCGGGAGCACGAGAACGTCGAACTCCGGCGCATGCTCGATCGCCTCCGCCGCGGAAGCGAGATTCTCCTCCGGGCGGCCGAACCGCGGCCGCAGCTGCAGGAATCCGAAGCGCGCGCGAGCCGCGGCCCCGGTGCCTTCTCGTCCTTCGTTCGTTCGAGTTTTCACAAGCCCGCCCACGATTCGCAAAACGCGACTGCCGCGACTCGCTCCGCACGACGCCGGATCGGAACCCCGGCTCGGCGAGCGCGGTTCCTTTGCTAGAATCTAGCGTAAGTGCGGCTCGTCGACACCCGGGACCTCCTGGCACCGCACTTGCACGGGTAGGATCCGGGAACGACCGCCGAGCGCCTCCACGAGGCGGGGCGGGGTCGAGCGCCGGAGGTGAATCATGCTGGACTCGTCGTACTGGGAGATGGGGCCGCGCGACGGTCAGGAACGGACCGCCTACTTCGTTCTCGACGCGTTGCTGCGATCCCGCATCGACTGCGGCTTCGAATCCAACCAGCGACAGTACGACGAGGAGGTGAACATCTACCTCGTTCACCTGCTGTCCCGGCTCGTGCTCGGTCACTCGCTTCTCGCGGGCCCGGATCGCGACATCGACGTGTTCCACGCGGTGAAGGACAGCGGTGATCCGCGCCACAAGTGCGCCGTGTATCGCGCGACGGCCGATCAACTGCTGCTCTCGACGAGCCTGTTCACGGACACCCCGTACGTCGCGCGGGACGGTCGGCGCGAGTTCGACGGCACCGCGCGCGAGCGCATCGGTCGCGGCAAGGCGTACTATCACTACGCCGCCTCGTATCTGGAGCGCCTGCCCGCCGTTTCCCCCGCGTTCGCGCACGTGCTCGCTCACCTGTCGCGGGACTTCGAACGCTACGTCGACGTCCTGTTCCACATGCGCGGCGAGTACTTCCATCTCTACGAGCGCCTGCGCGACGATGTCCTCGGCGCGTTGCCGCCCGCGGGCGAGGATGTTCCCGGACCCGAACCGGGCTCCGTGGCCGATCTCCGCGATCAGTTCCTCGACGCGTACTGGGCCTGGCACCAGAATCCCGAGGAGTCGAATCGGCGTCGCCTGGACGAGGCCGTCCAGCGCCTTCAGCGGGCCGACCCGGACTTCGGATTCGACCTCCCGAGCTAGGACGCGGCGGCACGAGCCCCGATGCGGGCCCGGAACGCGCGGATCGGAGCGGCGACCGACTCGAGATCGGGCGCGGCGGACAGAACGTGTCCCTGGCCCTCGAGAACCACGAGCTCCTTGTCGCTTGCGCCCGCGAGGTCGTGGAAGGCGCGGGCGCCGGCCGGCGACACGGTGGGGTCGTCCGTGGAGACGAGGACGAGCAGCGGGCACCGAACGTCCGCGAGTCGCGGCGGCGTCGCCCGGATCGCGCGCCGGGCCTCGGTCTGCCAGCGGTAGCTTCCGAACGCGCGACGGGGCGAGACGAGCAACGTCCGCAACACCCCGGCCGCACGGCGCGCGGTGCGCGGACGGAGCGCGGGCGCGAGCGCGACGAGTCCGGCCGCCGGGCGATCCGCGAGCAAGCGCACCGCGACGATCGCGCCCAGCGACTGGGCCACGACGAGCGGTGGGCGCCCCGACGTCGCGAGCACGTCGTACGCCTCCCGCGCACGCACGACCAGCGAGTCGAACGTCAGCGCGGCGAGCGCGTCCTCCCCGCGGCCGTGGGCCGGCAGCAGCGGGCAGAAGACGGGCGGACCGAGCGCGCGAGCGAGCGGATGGAAGTCGGCCGGCCCGCCTCCGCCCCCGTGCAGGAACAGGATCGGACAGGCCGAATCCTCCGGACCGCCCCGCGCGAAGGATCGCTGCGCGGCGGCAACGTTCTCCCGGGCTTCCTGCTCGAGCCACGCACGCACGATCCCCGTGCGCTCGATCGCGGACGTCGACGTCATTCGGATCCGTCCTCCGTCACGGTCGACTCGGTCGCGGGCGACTCGGTTGCGGACCGATCGGTCGCGGCCGGAAATGAAAAGGGCGCGATCGCTCGCGCCCTCTCCGATCGGATGCCCCGCTTTGCCGTTCGAAGCCAAGGACCTGACCCGAAGGTCGAGGTGGGAGCCCGCACGACCCGTTCAGCCGACTCGCCGCGAAGGCAGTCGGCGTCCCAGCCGAATGTGAGGCCCCCCTTCAATCAGCATTAGGATAAAAATACCAAGACTCCTGATCGCGCATCGCAGGGTTCCATCCGACGTGTCGGCTCGCACCGACGTTTCCATGATAGAGATCTCGCCGCGAGACCGTCAAGATGCGCTCGGTCTTTCACGCGGCGATGCGGAGTTCCTCCCGCGCACGCGTGTTCGCTTCGCGCGCACCGGCGCGTTCTCCGGGTACCGCCACTCGACTCGGTCTCGGGCACGGAGGAGCGTCGGTAGAGACGTCCGGTTCGAGCCGTCGTCGGCCGGGCGGCGATTCGGTGCGACGCCCGGCAAGGATCGGCAAAGCCCTTGTTTTTACTGCCAGTTACGAACCTTCCCGGAAACCTCTCTTTGCGGAGCGTCAAGCCGGTGCGAAAGTTGCCGATAGGGAGGGAAGCGGTCGGACGATGCCGGCTCCGGCGGGCGCGTCAGAGTGGCGGCGAGTGAACCGTCGGCGGACCGCGGCGTTCGACGAACTTCCGTCTCAGCGAGGAGATTGGGGATGAAGACTGCGTTTCAGTGGATTTCCGCGACGGTGATGATCGCCGTGCTCGCGTTCGCGACTCCGGGCATCGCTCTCGAGAAGACGAGCGCCCTCGCGATCGACAAGGACGTGCAGCAGGACGGCTGGCGCGGTGGCGCCACGACGTGCTCCGTCGTGTACTACAACATCTGCACCGGCTGGATCTGGATCTGGAGCGGCTGGTCGCCCGGCGACCAGTTCGGCGTGTCCTTCGACTCGTGCTGCGCCCAGAACACCACGGCCCTCAACGACATGTTCGCGCTGTTCACGACGGGCGCGCCCTCCGGCTACGGCTTCACCGGCAACTTCCACGTGTACGACGCGGACCTGAACGGCTGCCCGACGGGCGCGCCGGTCGCGACGCAGGCGCATCTGCCGGCCTCCGGCTGGAACCAGGTCAGCTGGTCGGGTACGGTCGTTCCGGACGCGTCGTTCGCGATCGTCTACGAGAACAGCGACGCGACGATCCCGAACCCGATGGCGATCGCCACGGACCACCCGGCCGTCGGCCCGACCGGTCCGGCCGCCTGCGGCACGTGCTTCCCGTCGAACCGGGAGAATCGCTCGTTCTACTACGGCACCGCCGCGTCGCCGCTCTGCCCGGGCTCGGCCCTGAACGACGGCGTCTGCGATGCGCAGCTGGTGATCGACGTGGGTCTGTCCTGCACGACTTCGGTCGACTCGCAGACCTGGGGCACGATCAAGAACCTGTACCGCTAGTCGGTCCTCGGTTCCGAGACACGAAGGGCCCCGTCCTCCGGGACGGGGCCCTTTCGCTTGCGCTCGCTCACCGGCAGCGACGATCGCCGGTCCCTACGATCGAACGTAGTTCGGCGCTTCCTGCGTGATCTCGACGTCGTGCGGGTGGCTCTCGCGGAGCCCGGCCGACGTGATCCGGACGAAGCGGCCCTTCTCCATGAGCTCTCCCAGCGTCGCGGCGCCCACGTAGCCCATGCCGGCCCGCAGTCCGCCCAGCATCTGGTACACCGTCTCGCCGAGCGAGCCGCGGTAGGGGATCCGCCCCTCGATACCCTCCGGGACGAGCTTCTTGGAGTCCTCCACCCCGCCCTGGAAGTAGCGATCCGCGCTGCCCTGCTTCATCGCGCCGATCGAGCCCATACCGCGCACGAGCTTGTAGCTCCGCCCCTGGTAGAGAACGATCTCGCCGGGGCTCTCCTCGGTGCCGGCGAACATGCTCCCGATCATCACGCTGGAAGCGCCCGCGGCGAGCGCCTTCGTCACGTCGCCCGAGTACTTGATGCCGCCATCCGCGATCACGGGAATCCCGTGCGCGCGCGCGACGTGCGCGGCGTTCATGATCGCGGTGAGCTGGGGGACCCCGACGCCCGCGACGACGCGCGTGGTGCAGATCGCGCCCGGCCCGACCCCGACCTTCACCGCCTGGGCGCCGGCGCGGATCAGCGCCTCCGCTCCTTCGGCCGTGGCCACGTTCCCGGCGACGACCGGGACGTTCGGATTCACGCGCTTGACGCGCAGGACCGCGTCGCTCACGGCCTCCGCGTGCCCGTGGGCCGTGTCCACGAAGATCGCATCGACGTTCGCGGCGGAGAGTCGCTGCACGCGCTCCTCGAGATCCGGCGACGTGCCGACCGCCGCGCCCACCCGCAGGCGGCCGTGGTCGTCCTTGCACGCGTTCGGGTGCTCCTGCCGCTTCATGATGTCCTTGATCGTGATGAGTCCCTTGAGCGTGCCGTGCTCATCCACCACCGGGAGCTTCTCGATGCGGTTCTCGTGCAGGATGCGCTTCGCGTCCTCGAGGCTCGTGCCGACGGGAGCGGTGATGAGGTTCTCCTTGCGCATCACGTCGCCGACCGGGCGATCGGTTCGCTCGATGAACCGCAGGTCGCGGTTCGTGAGGATGCCCACGAGCTTTCCGTCGCGCGTGGTCACCGGCACGCCGGAGATCTTGTAGCGGTGCATGATCTCCTCCGCCTCGCGCACGAGACGGTCGGGGCCGAGCGTGATCGGATCGAGGATCATGCCGCTCTCGGATCGCTTGACCCGATCGACCTCGTCGGCCTGGCGCTCCGGACTGAGATTGCGGTGGATCACGCCGAGTCCGCCCTGGCGGGCGAGCGCCGTGGCCAGGCGCGCCTCCGTCACGGTGTCCATCGCCGCGGACAGGATGGGTATGTTCAGCTCGATCTCGGGGGTGAGACGCGTCCGGATCTCGACGTCCTGCGGATGGACGGTCGACGGTCCCGGAACGAGGAGAACGTCGTCGAAGGTGAGCCCTTCGCCGACGACTCGGGAGGATGGGTGCACGACAACCTCCGGGGCGCTCGGGTTTTTTCGCGAAGTGAATGGGGCGATGATACTCGCGGGCCGGAGCGAGGGAAAGGGCACGCGGCGGCCGCGGTGAGGATCGCTAGCGGGCGGCGCCCGTGACGGGCTCCTCCGTCCCTCGATCGACGGCTTCGCCCGTCATGGGCACGAAGCGAACGTCGACGATCTCTTCCTGCGAGAGCACGCCGTCCTGCTTCCGGACGAGTACGAGGTGCTGCACTTCTCCGGCGCTCCCCACCGGAATCACGAGCCGTCCGCCCTCCGCGAGCTGCTCCTGCAACGGCGTGGGAACGTGGTCCGGCGCGCACGTCACGATCACGGCCTGGAACGGGGCCGCTTCGGGCCACCCGAGGTAACCGTCGCCCACGCGGAGGTGGACATCGGACCAGCCGAGCTCCGACAGGGTGGCCGCCGCGGTGGCCGCGAGCCCCTCGAGGATCTCGATGGAGTAGACGTCGCCGGCGAGCTCGGCGAGGACGGCCGCCTGGTAGCCCGAGCCGGTCCCGATCTCGAGCACGCGATCGGTCGGCCCGAGATCGAGCAGGTGGGTCATCAGCGCCACGACGAGCGGCTGGGAGATCGTCTGCCGCTCGCCGATCGGCAGCGGCCGATTCTCGTAGGCCGCCGCGCGCACCCCTTCGGGAACGAAGCGGTGCCGCGGCACCCGGCGCATCGCCTCCAGCACCCTTCGATCGCCGAGCTCCTGCCCGAGCACGACGTCGATCAGGTGGTCCCGATCCTCGACGCGCTCGTCCAGCGCAGCGGCGCGGGCGGCGGGGATCTCCTCCGCCCCGACACTCGCCGCGAGGAGCGCGGCCCCGAGGGCCAGCGCCGCCCTCACGGACGGGTGACGGGCGAAGCGGATCATCCCGCGTCGAGCTCGTTCAGCAGGTCCCGAGCGCGGGCGAGTCGGCGGGGCCGCTCGCGGACGAACCGCTCGATGCCGGCCAGGATGTCGTCGGGAGAGAGCTTGGCTTCGGCCAGGACCTCGTCGACGGAACCGCCCGTACGCCAGCGATCGTCCCAGTCGGACGTGAGCGAGTACTCGTACGCGATCGGGTTCTTCACCCAGTCCCACAGCAGTCGCTTGGAACGGTTGGAGACGGCCATGAGGTCCGCCTGGGCCGACGCCGGCAGGATGCGCTCGCGATAGGACGCGGACTGCAGCGCGAACAGCTGCGGACTGATCGCGGCCACGATCCGGACGTTGAGGCCCGCCTTGTCGATCTCCGGCAGCACCTCGAACAGGTTCGCCGTGGTCATGGTGCCCTGCACGAGCACGGTACCCACGCGTGGTTTGCCCTTCTCCCAGTCGCGAATCAGGTAGGCACCCCGCGCCGCCTCGAAATGGTGGGCCACGCCGAGCGCCTCGCGATCCGGGATCTTCACGGCCGGCCGCGTGAGGTGCAGCGCGATGATCGGGAACTTCGAGGCGAAGGCCGCGCCGAGCACGACCGGCACTTCGTTGTGCTCCCAGGGATGCAGGTTGCAGATGTGCCCCTCGGGGAACAGATCCGTGACGCCGGGTGCGAAGATCCCGAAGTGCGTGCGCGAATCCTCCGCCGTCTCCGGCCCCGAGTGGCCCGCGACCCAGAGCACCTTCCCCACCCGGATCTCCGAGTCCTGGGCGATCTGGCTGAACAGGCGCATCGGACCGTACTTGAGATAGGAGAACGAACCGTACGTGGAGCAGGCGGAATAGAACCCGTTGAACTTCTCGAACGGCTGCGGGTGCACGTTCACGCACGCGATGCCCACGGAGACACCCGAGTTCGTGAACTCGGTGATCTCCTGCGGCAGCAACGCTCCGTCAGGGTTCTCGTTGCGGTCGTACCAGCCCCAGCCCTCGAGATCGCCGAAGCCCTTCGAGAACCCCGAGATGTTCGTGGAGTCCGCGAGATCCGCCGACATCGCGAGGAACAGCGGCCGTCCGTACTTCTTGCGGCCGAGCGAGTTCACGTACGCGCCCCACTGCGAGAACGCGCCGCGGTTCGGGCCCTTCTTGCCGGGCTCGAGCCACATCTCCTTGGGATACTTCTCGAAGTCCCAGAACTCCGGGTCCTCGAACGGCGTCACCGCGGGATCGATCTTCGCGCCCTTCACGGTCTGCGGAACGGAGTCGCCGATCTCCACCAGCCGATCGGCCAGGTAGTCGAGCAGCTTCGGATCGCGCTCGAACAGCGAGAGCGCACGCTGGAGGTTGGTCGCGACCTGCGCGCGGAACGCCGCCGGGTCCGCGGGGGCCGGCTGGTCCTGGCCCTCGAACTCGATGCCGTACTTCTCCGTGAACTCGCGCCGGACCTTCCAGTAGCCCTCGCCGTTCTGCGGCGCCGCGGCGCCGTGCGACTTGTAGCCGGTCGTGGGGTAGCCGCGACCCTTCAGCGTCTTCCCGTACACGCAGACGGGCACGTGCCCTTCGTTCGCGCCGTGCACGCCCTCGAGCAGCGCGCGGCTCACGTCGGCCCAGTCACTGCCGTTCTCCGCCGCCGCGACCTTCCAGCCGGCCGAGCCGAACCAATCACGCGGCGACCCGTAGACGACGGAGGAGCAACGTCGCGGGTCGATGCCCTCGTCGTTCCAGTCCACGACGTACACCAGGTTGTCGAGGCCGAGGCCCCAGCCGGTGTTCCGCGTCTCGTGGGAGGCGCCGGCGGTGAGACCGCCCTCGCCCTCGAACGCGTACACGCGCACGTCGCCCGCGCCCGCACGCTTCAGCGCGACGGCCTCGCCGGCCGCGGCCGGGGAGCCGTGCCCCGAGGGGCCCGTGTTGAATTTGAAGAAGAGGGTCTTGCCTTCCATCTCGGCGTGCCCGGCGAGACCGCCGTTCCGCCGCAGATCGAGCAGGTCCTCCCACATCATGGAGCGCTCTTCCGGATCCTCGATCCGGTAGCGCGGATCGCCGGTCTTCTCGTACTTCAGACGCAGCGCGTGGCAGAACACCGTGAGCGTGGCGTACACCAGGGGCACGGTGTGGCCGGCCACGAGGATGAACTTGTCGCCGTACGCCTTCTCGGGATGACGGATGTCCCAGCGCATGATGCCGCCGAGGAGGGTCGTCACGAGGAGGTGCACCTTGCTCCGGGAGCCGCCGGGGTGACCGCTCTGCCGGTAGTTCAGCATCATGTCGATCATGGAGTCGACGAGGTCCTTGACCTTCTCCCACTGCTCCCAGTGCCCGGAGAGCTCCTCCAACCGGGCTTCGAGATCCTCTTTCATCATCGTTCTCACGGTTCGCCCTCGGTTTCGGCTCGGATTCCAGGGTTTCGGATTTCCGAAGATACCGCGTCCCGCAGGGGAAATCCCGGACAAAGGGGGTCCGGAAAACCCCCTACGCGGCCGCTCCACGGCCGGCCGCGGGCCCGCGGGGCCCGAACGGTGCGAGCAGATCGGGGGGCACCGGCGCCTCGCACCGGAGCCGCGTGCCGGTGGTCGGATGGGTGAACGAGAGCGAGCGGCAGTGCAGCAGATGTCGCGGGGCTCCGGCCGCCGCCAGCAGATCCGGAAACTCGCCCTCGGCCACGAATCGACGCGCGAGTGCGGGCTCCACGCCATAGATCTTGTCGCCGAGGAGCGGGTGTCCGGCGTGTGCGGCGTGCACGCGAATCTGGTTCGTGCGGCCGCCATCCGGTCGGACCTCGACCCGGGTGACCGGCCCCGACATCACCTCGCCGGATTCCCGGGGAACGAACGTCGTTCTTGCGGGCTTGCCGCCCTCCGCGACCACCCGGAAGTACGGAGGCTCCGCGGGCTCGCGTCGCGCGATCGGCCCGTCCACCGTGAGCTCGCGCTCGAGCGTCCCGCGAACCACGGCGACGTACCCCTTCGTCACGGTCCGCTCGCGAAACTGCACCTCGAGCGCACGAGCCGCCTCGGTCGTGCGCGCGAGAAGCACCACGCCGGACGTCTCCCGATCGAGCCGGTGGACGAGACGGAGCTCCGGCTCCGCGAGGTCCTCGCGCAACCGGGCGATCAGCGTGTGGCTCAGGAACTTGCCGCCCGCGTGGACCGGCAGGTTCCCGGATTTCGCCACGGCGATCACCGCCGGATCGTCGAGGAGGACTTCGTAGCGGAAGTCAACCGCCGGCTCCGCGTGCCAGATCGTGTACCGGACGACATCTCCCTTGCGGACGGTGGTCTCCGCGTCGGCCACCGTGTCGTTCACGCGCACGACGCCGGCCGCGAGCCGCTCCCGCCACTGCTCGGGAGGGTGGTAGCGAAACCGGTGCGCGA
>JAGQIB010000244.1 GCA_020431545.1 Gemmatimonadota bacterium | reverse complement strand
AGCTTCTGACGAACCGGAACTGGAACGCGCCCGCGGCGGACCTGGCGGACACCGCGGTGCGATTGCCGGGCTGGGGCGTGGAGGTGCTCCGCGCCACGCTCTAGGCGCGCGCGCGAAACGCGAACCGGGCGGCACCCTTCAACGTCGTCTCGGGCGACAGCACCAGTCGAATCGGGACCTGCTCCAGCAACCCGCGGTGGGGCGCCTTGTCCAGGAACGCGTCCAGGAACGTCGGCGCACGGAGTTCCGGCGCGAGCCGGGCGGGCATTCCCCCGCCGAGCCACAACCCCCCGAGCGCGAGCCCCCGCAGAACCAGATTCCCGGCGGCCGCACCGAACGCCGAGATCCAGAACCGAACGGCGTGCTCGGCGAGCGGGACGTCACCGAGGCGCGACGCGGCCACCACTCGCGCGGGCAACGGATCGTCTGGCCCGGTTCCGCCCAGAAGCGTCGACGGGGCCACGCCTTCGCGATCGCAGAGGAACTCGAACACGTGCGCGAGGCCCGGCCCGGACAGAACGTACTCGAGATTCGCGCGACCGAACCGACGTCGGAGCCAGCGCGTCATCTCCCACTCCTCGTCGGTGCGGGCCGCGAAGTCCGCGTGCCCGCCCTCGCTCGGCACGGCGCGCCACTCCTCCCCGTCCGGAAGCAGGATCGATTCGCCGAGTCCCGTCCCCGGCGACAGCAGGGCCTGGTTCGCACCCGGGTGCACGTGTCCCTCGCGGAGCAGCTCGAACTCGTCCGACTTCAGCGCGGCCAGCCCGGCCGCGCTCGTCACGAGGTCGTTGTCCATGACGACGGGGACACCGAGCCGGGCCGCGATCTCGTCGGCGTCGATCGGCCAGGGCAGATTCGCGCCCTGAGTCCGACGTCCGGCCACCGGACCCGCCACCCCCAGACCGCAGGCGTCGATCGGCTCGGACGACTCCGTCGCGAACCGGGAGATCTCGTCCGGCAGCGACCAGACGTCCGCGGTCGCGAGGAAGCGCTCCTTCTCCTTGACCGGACCGTCGGCGGTCCCGGAGAAGACCGCGAGCTGGATCTTCGTTCCGCCGACGTCGACCGCGAGAATCACGGACGGCCTCCCCGCGCGCGGGCTTCGCACGACCCACACCCCGAATAGACGACTCTGCAATCCTGAATCCGCATCGATCGCCTCCGCATCCCACGCTCATGGTCCGACCTGGCCGCCCGGTCGCGACCCGCGGCATCGTTGCACGATTCGACGTTGTCGGGCAATTCTCAGGGCCCCGACTGTACCGGCCGAGCGGCCTCGGTCCGGAGGAACGGAACGAACCCGACGACCGGGGGTTCCGGGCGTCGAACCTTCACGGGAGGATTGAGTACGTGAACAAGAGTCGTATGTCCGTCATCGCGGTCCTGGCCCTCGCGCTTCCGGTGGTCGCCGGCGCGGAGACCCACCACTTCATGGTCGATTCGAGCCACTCCGAAGTGGGCTTCAAGGCGCGCCATCTCGTCTCCACGGTCCCGGGTCGCTTCAACGACTTCGAGGGCGAGATCTGGATGGATCCCGCGGACATCGCGGGCACGCTGAAGATGAGCGCCGTGGTGCAGGCCGCGTCCATCAACACGGACAACGAGAAGCGTGACGGGCACCTCCAGAGCCCGGACTTCTTCAACGTCGCGGAGTTCCCGGAGATCAAGTTCCAGTCGACGTCCGTGAAGAAGGACGGCGACGAGTACGTCGTGACGGGTGATCTCACGATGCACGGCGTGACGAAGAGCGTCACGCTCACCGCCGAGTACGGCGGAGTGGCCACGAATCCGTTCACGAGCACGCCGACGATCGGTCTCGATCTGTCCGGCAAGGTGAACCGCCAGGACTTCGGCATCAGCTGGAACAAGACGCTCGATGCCGGCGGTGTCGTCGTGGGCGACGAGGTGAAGCTCGACATCCACCTCGAGGCCACGGTCCCGCCCGCGAAGAGCTAGTACCACCCACGAAGGAAACGAACGAAGGGGGACGCTCCCAAGAGCGTCCCCCTTTTCGTCTGGGCCTCGCGGTCGTGGCCGGCCGCGGCGTGACGAACTCGTCCCGACGCCGGCCGGATCGCCGCCGACCTACCGGGTGAGCTTCTTGTACTGGAGACGATGCGGTCGGTCGGCCGCGGCACCGAGCCGGCCTCGACGATTCGCCTCGTACTCGTCGTACGCGCCCTCGAAGAACACGACCTGACTGTCGCCCTCGAACGCGAGCATGTGCGTGGCCACGCGATCCAGGAACCAGCGATCGTGGCTGATGATCAGGGCGCAGCCCGCGAACTCCTCGAGCGCATTCTCCAGCGCGCGCAGGGTCTCCACATCGAGATCGTTCGTGGGCTCGTCGAGCAGCAGGACGTTGCCGCCGCGCTTCAGCAGCTTCGCGAGGTGCACGCGATTCCGCTCGCCACCGGAGAGGTCCTTCACCCGCTTCTGCTGATCGCCGCCCTTGAAGTTGAAGGCGGCGCAGTACGCGCGCGTGTTCACCTCGACGCCCCCGAGCTGGATCGTCTCCTGCCCGTCGCCGACTTCCTCCCAGAGGAGGTTGTCTCCGTTCAGCGAGTCGCGGGACTGGTCCACGTACGCGAACTCCACGGACTCTCCGAGCTTCAGCGTGCCCTCGTCCGGCTTCTCCTCACCCACCAGCATGCGGAACAACGTCGTCTTGCCGGCACCGTTTGCGCCGATGATGCCCACGATCGCGCCGGCCGGCACGCGCATCGAAAGTCCCTCGAACAGCAGACGATCGTCGTACGCCTTCGCGAGCCCGTTCGCCTCGATGACCTCGGTCCCGAGCCGCTCGCCGGACGGAATCCGGATCGTCACCGGCTCGCCGCGCTTCTCGCGTCCGGCCTGCAGCAGCTTCTCGTACGCCTTGAGACGCGCCTTGCCCTTGGCCTGCCGCGCCTTCTGGGACATGTTCACCCACTCCAGCTCGCGCTGCAGGACTCGACGACGCGCGGAGTCCTCCTTGTCTTCCTTGGCCAGGCGGGCGTCCTTCTGCACGAGCCAGCCCGAGTAGTTGCCTTCCCACGGAATGCCCCGGCCACGGTCGAGCTCGAGGATCCAGCCCGTCACGTTGTCCAGGAAGTAGCGGTCGTGGGTGATGCACACCACGGTGCCCTCGTACTCCTGCAGGTGACGCTGCAGCCACGCCACGGACTCGGCATCCAGGTGGTTCGTCGGCTCGTCGAGCAGCAGCAGATCCGGCTTGGAAAGCAGCAGTCGGCAGAGCGCCACCCGACGCCGCTCGCCACCGGAGAGCACCTTGGGATCGGCGTCGGCCGGCGGGCAGCGGAGCGCGTCCATCGCGATCTCGAGCGTGCGATCGAGCTCCCACGCGTTCGCCGCCTCGATCGCGTCCATGAGGCGGCCCTGCTCGTCGAGCAGCTTCTCCATCCGCTCCGGAGTGATGTCGCTCCCGAGTTCCTCGCTGATCTTTTCGTAGCGATCGAGCAGCGCCTTCGTCTCGGCCACGCCCTCCATCACGTTCTCGAGCACGGTCTTGTTCGGATCGAGCACGGGCTCCTGCGGCAGGTACCCGACCTTCACGCCGTCGCCCGGGCGGGCCTCCCCCACGAACTCCTTGTCCACGCCCGCCATGATGCGGAGCAGCGTGGACTTTCCGGCCCCGTTGAGACCGATCACGCCGATCTTCGCCCCGGGCAGGAACGA
>JAGQIB010000243.1:1645-2900 GCA_020431545.1 Gemmatimonadota bacterium | reverse complement strand
GCACGGACGCGGATCCCGACTGGCGGCTCGCCGGCGGCGCCGCCGCGAAGGCACCGAACCGGTCGTTCGAGTCGATGACCGACGTGGATCGCAACGCCCGGGCCGACTTCGAGGTGCCGTTCGACCTGAAGGGCCGCGAGAGCCGGTTCAAGGTCGGCTACGCACACAAGAACAAGGATCGCTCCTCCGAGGCGCGACGCTTCTGGTTCCAGTCGCCCTCGTCCGGCAACACGATCGACGATCGGGCGCCGATCGAGGAGATCCTCGCCGACGAGAACATCGGCGGTCGCCCGATCTCGCAGTTCGCGCTCGTGGAGTGGACCCGGCCCGTCGACGGCTACACGGCCAGTCAGGACGTCGAGGCGTTCTACGGGATGGCGGAGCTCCCGATCACCCGCAAGCTGCTCCTCGTGGGCGGCGTTCGCCACGAGGCGGCCCGGCAGGAAGTGGCCACGGTCCACCGCCTGTGGGCCAAGACGTACGAGCCCGACCTCGGCGTGATCGACGAGACGAACGTCCTCCCCGCGGCGAACCTGCGCTACTCGCTCACGGAGAACGTCAACTTCCGGGCCGGCTTCAGCAAGACCCTGAACCGTCCCGATCTCCGCGAGCTCTCGAACGGCGAATGGGACGACTCGGATCGGAACCGGAAGTTCCTGGGCAACCCGGAGCTGAAGCAGGCCGAGCTGACGAACTTCGACCTGCGCCTGGAGTGGTTCCCCACGGCGGACGAGCTGCTGGCCGTGTCCGCGTTCACGAAGGATCTCGGCGACCCGATCGAGTACGCGGTGTTCGTGGCCACCGGATCGAACGATCCGCTGTACCAGCCGGTGAACACGAAGGACGGCAAGCTGTCCGGGCTCGAGTTCGAGTCGCGACTGGCGCTCGCCCGACTGGGCGGCGGCATCCTCGAGCGTCTCGGCGCCTCCGCGAACCTGACGCTGATCGACTCGAGTGCGAAGCTTCCGGAGTCGCTCGGTCAGCAAACGGACAACAGCCGACCGCTGACCGGCCAGTCGTCCTACATGGTGAACGCCGGTCTGCAGTTCGTGTCCACGAACCGGGCGGTGTCCTCCTCGGTGCAGTACAACGTCTTCGGACGTCGGATCGATGCGATCGGCGTGCTCTCCTCGCCGAACATCTGGGAAGAGCCGCGTCACGCGCTCGACTGGACGGCCTCGTACGATCTGCGCGGCGTCAATCTGAAGTTCTCGGTGGAGAACCTGCTCGATTCGCCCGTGCGCTACACGCAGGG
>JAGQIB010000243.1:0-1552 GCA_020431545.1 Gemmatimonadota bacterium | reverse complement strand
CCCTTGCCCCGGCCGTCCTGGCCGGGGCGGGGTGCGGTCTCCGCGGGGACGAGTCCGCGGCGGACGCTCACGACACCTCGCCCGCGCCGTCCGTGGTCGCGCCTTCGGGTTCCTCCGAATCCGATCGGATCATCGCGGCGAAGCAGCCCTACGACCCGGCGGTTCCCCGGGCCAGCCTGGCCCAGGCCGCGCGGCACTCGATCCTCGAGGGCGCCACGGATTCGCCGGAGGATCCCGAGCGCGACGCCTACCGGAAGGGCTACCGGGACGTCACGCCGCGCGATCTCGCGCTGGACGACCCCACGTACCCCTCGGCCGAGACACTCGCCGCGGCGGTTCTGGACGCGCTGCTGTTCGATGCGGAGGACCTGCTGACGGAGCTCCAGGTGAAGCGCCGCGAGTACGACGAGATCTTCTGGCCGGAGATGCCGGCCAGCCGGCCCGTGACCGGGATCTCGGCGGGCGACAGCTGGGCGTTCCACGACGCGAAGTGCCGCGACGGCATCCGCGAGGGGCTGGAATCGTGGGGCGGCCAGAAGCTGCAGCTCGTGGGTCTCGAGTATCGAGTCGGCTTCACGCCGTTCACGAACTTCGATCTCTACCGCGGCGTGGTCATCGTCGCGGTGGACGAGAACGAGCGGCAGGTCCGGATCCCGATCGCGAGCACCTTCGTGGAAGTCGGCGGGCAGTGGAAGGTGTTCCAGTACGACAGCTAGAGTCGCGCCGGGGCCGGTCGATCGTGCCCCCGAACCACGACACGACGCCCGGCGCGCACTGCCCCCCGGTCACGGACCGGGGGGCTTTCTCATGCACGTGTCTCGCGCGCGTCAGGCGGACGCGAACGCCATCAGCGAGAAGATCGCGCCGTCCGGATCCGCGATGACGGCGAAGCGCCCGACGTTCGGAATGTCCGTGGGCGGGTGCACGATCTGGCCACCGAGCTCCGCCGCTCGCTGCGCCGCCTCGTCCGTGTTCTCCACCGCGACGTACGTCATCCAGTGAGAGGGAACGTCGCCCATCTGGGGCAGGCACTGCATCGCCCCGCCCACCGACATCTCACCGCTCTTGAACAGCGTGTAGTCCATCCCCGCGTCCCATGTCTCGAGCTCCCAGCCGAACAGCGCCGAGTAGAACGCGGTCGCCTCCACCTTGTCGCGCGAGACGAGTTCGAACCAGCACGGCGTGCCCGGAACTCCCATCGGCGCGGTCGACGGTTCATGCGCTTGCCACACCGCGAGCACCGCGCCCGTCGGGTCCTGGATGACGCCCATGCGACCGTGTTCCATGACGTCGTGCGGGCCCATGAGGACCTTGCCTCCGAATTCCTCGGCCCGCTCCAGCGCCTCGTCGCAGCTCGCCACGAGGACGTACGGCAACCAGTGAGCGGGCACGCCCTGCTCCCGCTGGATCGTCATCAGGTCGTAGAGCCCGGCGACCTCGTGCCCCTCCCGCTCGAGCAGGTAATAGGTGCCCTGGGGCATCGGCGCCTCGCGCACCGCCCAGCCGAACAGATCGCGATAGAACGGAACGGTCTTCCGCGCATCCTGCGATG
>JAGQIB010000242.1 GCA_020431545.1 Gemmatimonadota bacterium | reverse complement strand
GGCCCCTGCCCCTCGAAGCCGTGGGGCAGCAGCAGCGTGAGCCGGCAGGACTGCTTCCACTTCTCGAACGCGGAAGAGATGAACTGATCGATGATGATCTGCGCGCCGTTTCCGAAGTCGCCGAACTGCGCCTCCCACAGGACGAGGCTGTCCTCGGCGCTCACCGAGTACCCGTAGTCGAAGCCCATCACCGCGAACTCGGAGAGCAGGCTGTCGAACGCCCGGAACTTGCCCTGACCGGGGCCGAAGTGCTTCAGCGGCGTGAACTCGGCGCCGGTCTCCTGGTCGATCAGGACGGCGTGCCGGTGGGCGAACGTGCCGCGCCGGGAGTCCTCGCCGGAGAGACGGATCGGCGTTCCCTCCAGCACGAGCGAGCCGAACGCGAGCGCCTCGCCCATCGCCCAGTCCACGGAGTCCTTCTCGAGCATCCGTCCGCGCTCTTCGAGGAGCTTCTGCAGCTTCGGATGGACGTGGTGGTGCTCCGGCCACGTGGAGATCCGCTCGGCCACGCGGTCCAGCACGGCCCGCGGAACGCTCGTGTCCACGGAGGGCTGCGCGTCGTCCCGCACCGGATCCTTCGGCAGGATCGGCGTGGGCGGACGGCTGTCGCGCGTGGATTCGAACGCCGCCTCGAGGCGCGCGCGGAAGTCCCCGAGCGCCTTCTCGGCCTCTTCTTCCGCGATGTCGCCGCGCTTCACGAGCGAATCGGTGTACAGCAGGCGCACCGAGCGCAGCTCCGCGATCTTCGCGTACATGAGCGGCTGCGTGAACGCGGGCTCGTCGCCCTCGTTGTGACCGTGCTTGCGGAAGCACATCATGTCCACGACGACGTCGCGCTTGAACTCCTGGCGGAACGCCAGCGCGAGATCGATCACGCGGATGCACGCTTCCGGGTCGTTGCCGTTCACGTGGAAGATCGGCGCCTGGACCATGCGCGCGACGTCGGTGGGGTAGACGGTCGAGCGGGCGTCCACCGGCGCCGTCGTGAATCCGATGCCGTTGTTCACCACGATGTGGATCGTGCCGCCGGTGCGGTAGCCCTTGAGGTCGGAGAGATTCAGCGTCTCCGCCACCACGCCCTGGCCCGCAAACGCCGCGTCGCCGTGGATCAGGACCGGGAGCACCGTCTTGCGCTGCTTGTCGCCCTTGCGGTCCTGCTTCGCGCGCGCCATGCCCTCCACCACGGGGTCCACCGCCTCGAGGTGACTCGGGTTCGACGCGAGCGTGAGTCGCAGCGCGCCGCCGTTCGGCACCGTGTGTACGGCCGTCGCGCCGAGGTGGTACTTCACGTCGCCGGAACCTTCCAGCGACTCGGGATCGAGGTCTCCCTCGAACTCGCGGAAGATCTTCTCGTGACTGCGCCCGAGGACGTTCGAGAGCACGTTCAGACGCCCGCGGTGAGCCATGCCGATCACGGACTCGTCGATGCCGGCCTCGATGCACTGCGTGAACAGGCGATCGAGGATCGGGATGAGCGTCTCGGCGCCCTCGAGGCTGAAGCGCTTGTGCCCCACGTACTTCGTGTGGAGGAACTTCTCGAACGCCTCCGC
>JAGQIB010000241.1 GCA_020431545.1 Gemmatimonadota bacterium | reverse complement strand
TGATGTTCATGATCACGATGCCGCCGATGACGAGCGAGATCGACACGAGGGCCACGAGCGCCCCGAAGATCGCGGACGAGATCCCCTTCCATACGCCCACGATCGTGTCGGAGGACGACACCGCGAAGTTCGCGTCGTCGGCCGGCCCGAGACGTCGGCGGATCCGCATCAGCGACTGGAGGTCCGAGCGCACCTCGTCCACGTGACTGATATCCGACACGAGGACGCGCACCTCGAGCGATCGATCGCCGCCGAACAGCTTGAGATGACGGCCGAGCGGCATCACCACGAGGCGGTTCGGGTCCATGCCGAGCACGCCCTTCTTCTCCTCGTACACGCCGATCACCTCGACGTGTCTCCCGTTCACGAGGATCGTCCGCCCGACCGGGTTCGGCGTGCGCAGGATCTTCTCCGCGATCTCGGAGCCGATCACCGCCACGGCGCGACTGTTGCGGTCCTCGAACTCGTTGAAGTGACGTCCCGCCCGGAGCTTGCGGTTCTGGAAGAACGGATACTGCGCCGTCCACCCCTCCACCGGCACGCCGCGCACGGTGCGACCGGCCCACGCCACCACCGCCGTCTCCCGATCCGTGGCCGCGAGCTGCGACACGGCGGGGAGATCCTGCTCGCGCAGCCACTCGTAGTCGCGCGTGGTCACGTTCGGATTGTGGAGGGACGCGAGGAAGGCGTCGAAGTCGGTGAGGACCTGCCAGGGATCTACCCGCATGACCGAGAGCACGTTCGAGCCTTCGTCCGCGATCTCGCGTCGCACGAACAGGTCCATCCCGGCGATCAGGGAGACGACCGCGATCACGGAGCTGACCGCGACGATGTTCCCGAGTACGGTGAGGAACGTGCGGAGCTTGTACGACCAGAGGGAGTCGAACGCGACCCGGATCCCCTCGCGGAGCTGCACTACCGGCCCGTCCCGGCGTCCTCGCCGGAGGAGGTGTTCTCCTCGGTGTCCGGGGTCTCCTCCGGGGGCGACGTCTCCGTCTTCCGCGAGCGACGCGTGGAGTCCTTCTTCACCCGCAGGCTCTCGCCGGACTCGAGCCGGCGCAGCGCCTCGAACGGTCCGCGCACCACGCGATCGCCGAGCGACAGTCCGGACAGGACCTCGAAGTACTTCTCCCCGGCGATCCCCACGGTGACCGGCGTGAACTTCGCGCGACCGCCGTCGTCCAGGAACACGCCCTCGATCTCCTTGACGGACTCGTCTTCGCCGGAGCTCCGACGCGCGCGCCGCGCGGATCCCTTGCGGGCCGCCGCAGCAGCTTCCTTCTCCGGATCCCGCACGACCAGCGCCTCGATGGGCACCGCCGGCACACCCTTGCGCTCGGCCGCGACGATCTCGGCCCGCGCCGACAGTCCGGGGCGGAGGTTCTTCGGCACCTCGTTCAGGCGCACCCGCACGCGGAAGTCCTTGGCCTCCTGAGAGCCGAGCGAGCCGGCGTTGTAGGCGCTGTTGCCGACCTCCACGACCTTGCCCGGGATCGGGTCGTCCGGGAACGCGTCGACGATCACCTCCGCCGCCTGCCCCGGCTCGAGCTTCACGACCTCGGTCTCGTCCACGAGAACATGAGCCTCCATCACGCTGAGATCCGCGATGGTCACGATGGAAGAGCCGGAGTTGTAGAGGTCGCCGGCGAGCACGTTCTCGCCCTCTTCCACCGCGAGCCGCACGACCACACCCGGGATCTCGGCGCGGATCACCGTGCGCGAGAGCTCGTACTCCGCGTACTCGAGCGCGGCCTGCGCGTCGCGGACGTCGCCCTGGGCGGCGCCCAGATTCGCGCGCGCGATGTCCGCGTTCGTCTCCGCGTCTTCCAGGTCCGCGTCCGACGCGAGGTTCTCCTTCATGAGCCCGCGGGTCCGCTC
>JAGQIB010000240.1 GCA_020431545.1 Gemmatimonadota bacterium | reverse complement strand
CGCGGTGCTCGGCGACGAGCTGGGCGGCTACGACAAGACCAAATGGCGTCTCGCGCGGTTCAATCCGCTGTGGGGCAACAACGGCGCGTACGCGGAGTTCCCGAACACGGGCGCGATGGAGCCGGGGCAGGGATTCTGGCTGATCATGAAGGACCCGGTGGTGTTCGGGACGTCCGGGACGTCCACGCCGACCCCCGGCGGCTTCCCGCTCCGGATCGAGCGCGGCTGGAATCAGATTGCCCACCCCTACCTGTTCGACGTCGCGAAGAGCGACATCGACTTCAGCGGCGCCCCGAACGTCGAGCAGACGCTGCAGGACTGGAACGGGTCCGGCTACGTGGAGGAGCAGAGCCTGGAGCCGTGGAAGGGTTATTTCGTGTTCAACGCCGCCGCCGCCGCGGAGCGGATCGTGATTCCCGGCACCGCGTCCGGCAGCTCGCGCCCGGCCGGTCGGTCGACGCCGGCGGCGGGCGAGTGGAGCGTCACGGTGAACGCGCGCCAGGGCGATGCCGTGGACCGCGGTGTCGTGGCGGGAGTCGCGCGGGAGGCGACGAACGGCGTCGACGCGCTGGATCGGCATGCGCCGCCCGCGCCGCCGTCCTCCGTTCGCGTTTCGTTCGAGCGGGACTGGCAGGGGGATCTGCATGAACTGCGTCGCGATCTCCGGGCGCCCGGCGACGCGCGCTTCGACCTCGTGATCGAGGCGCCGGGCGATGAGCCCGTCCAGCTCGACCTCGAGGGCGTCGCGGACGTGCCCGCCGACCGGAGCGTGGTGCTGATTCCGGAGGACACGTGGTCCGCGATCGATCTGCGCGAGCGGAGCTCGTTCACTCTGAGCGGTCGCGCCACGCATCGGTTCCGACTCGTGGTGGGTTCGGACTCCTTCGTGGAGCAGGTCCGCAACGGGCGCACGGAGTCGCTCCAGGTGGAGCTCGGTCTCGGTTACCCGAATCCGTTCACGGCCTCCACGCGTCTCTCGTTCTCGCTGCCGGCCGCGACGAACGTCGAGATGAGCGTGTACGACGTGTCGGGCCGGCGTCTCCGTCGCCTCGTGGGAGGAACGCAGCCCGCGGGGCGCCAGGTGGCGATCTGGGATGGTCGCGACGAAGCCGGTCGGGCCGTGGCGCCCGGCGTCTACTTCGTCCGTCTGACGGCGGCAGGGCGGGAGGAGACGCGCAAGCTCGTGCTGCGCCGCTGATCGAATTGAACGATCGTACGGTCCTCGGAGACCCCGGTGCTCGCCGCGCCGGGGTCTCTCGCATTCCAGGGGGAGAAACGGGAAACATCCTTGCGGCCGTTAGGACGTGGAGTACCATGCCGGAAAGGACGCACACGCTTCCCGCTCCGGAGGAGATCCGATGACCTTCTGTCGTCCCACGCCGTTCCTGCGCACGATCGCGGCGCTGACGTCGTTCGTGTTTCTCACGACGACGTTGGACCTGTTCGTCGCATCCACGGCCCACGCCGCTTCCGATCGAGAGTCTCTCGAGGAGGCGCAGGATTACTTCCTCGTCGCGGATTTCGGGACGGCCCTGGATCGCGTCGACAAGCTGCTCGGCTCCGGGCACCTCGAGGGCGGTGTGCTCCGGGATGCCTGGGTATTGAAGGCGCGCTGCGAGATCGGTCTCGCGCACCGCTCTTCCGCGGTGGACGCTTACTGCCAGGCACTTCGCGTCGATCCGGCGTGGCGCCCCGATCGGGACCTCTTCACGAAGGACGAGATCGACGTCTTCGACCAGGCGCGGGCGGGGTGTGACCTGGAGCGCACCGAGGCGCCCTCGCCGCTGCCGTCTCCCGCGGCGTCGGGCGGCGGTGGCACGCCCTGGTACAAGAAGAAGACCGTACTGATCGTGGCCGGAGTGCTCGTGGTCGGCGGCGCCGTGGCGCTGCTGGCGGGTGGCTCCGACGAGCCCGAGTTGCCGGGACCGCCGCCGCCGCCGCCGGCGACGAACTAGGGGAGGGGCAGACATGAGACATCTCAAGGCTCTCGGATCGATCGTCTTCGCCGGTGCGCTCAGCGCGTCGCTCGCAGGCGCCCAGGACTTCGTGGACGTGACGACCACGGACATCTCCGGCGTCGCCTCCGACTGGGGCGCGAGCATGGTCGACTACGATCGCGACGGGGACGTCGACCTCTTCTTCGCGTTCATCAGCACCGGCTCCAGCCGCCTGTTCCGGAACGACGGAGTTCCGCCGGGCGCGGATCTGCCGAACCTCGTCGACGTCTTCGCGGGGACGACGGCGGAGAACACGCCGGGAATGGGACACAATTTCGTGGATCTCGATGACGACGGGGACCTCGACTACATCGTCAACAGCAACGGCACGGCCCGGCGACTGTACCGCAACGACGGTACGGGCTTCGTGGATTTCACGCCCGCGGCATTCAACGTGACCGGGCGGGCGGGTGGAATCGCCGTGGCGGACTTCGATGGCGATCTGGATCTCGACATGTACCAGACGGCCGAGTTCGGCTCCAACATGCTCTACGTGAACGGTGGAGGACTGTCCTTCACGAACAACACGCCGGCCGGTCTCCAGCTGAACGCGGATACCAATGAGGCGGCGGCGTTCGCGGACATCGATGGAAACCTCACTCCCGATCTCGTGGTCGCGAACTTCGGCAGCCTTCCGGACGCGCTCTTCCTCACGGATTCCACCGGCGCGTTCACGCTCGTCTCGGGTCAGGCCGGCGCCGTCGGGGTCGACTCCACGCGGGGTCTCGTGACGACGTTCGGTGACTACGACAACGACCTCGACCTCGACCTCTATGTCACGGGGTTCAGCGGCGACACGAATCATCTGTACCGCAACGACGGGGACCTCGACAGCGACGACATTCCCGAGTTCACGGACGTCTCGAGCGACGGTGCGGCCATGGAACCGGGGTCGCATCTCGGAGGCGTCTGGGCGGACTTCGACCTGGACGGAGACCTCGATCTGTTCGCGACGGCGCGCTTCGGTCAGAGCCTGTTCCGCCGCAACGACGGGGACGAGAACGGAGATGGAATCCCCACGTTCACTCCCTTCTCGGCGCCCGCGGTGGACTCGGTCACGTCCGGTGAGGGTTGCGCGGTCGGGGACTTCGACAACGACGGCGA
>JAGQIB010000239.1 GCA_020431545.1 Gemmatimonadota bacterium | reverse complement strand
CGCCGGAGCGCTTTTGTAGCTGTCACTCGGTCGAAACGACTGCTGTACTTGTCCTATCCCAAGACAAGAGTCATGCCGTGGGGTGCGGTCCGAGCGCAACAGCCTTCGAGGTACTTGCAACAGATCGCTGGATGAGCTCGTCGCTCACGCGTGGCGCTCCGACTTGCAGATGAACACGTGTGCTTGGTCAAGAACCCGCGCTGCCATAAGCAACTCGTCTCGTGACAGCACTGTCTCCGCTCTGAGCCGAGTGAGACCGGAATCGACTCGTCGGAGCACCACCGTCAGCTCCGGCTGTCCCGTGTTGCTGGGTGCAGTGCGGATCAGCGCCATAACGGTTCCAATCCGGATCTCGTGCACGACCTGGGGCTCCGGTTCGCGGCTTGTGTGACTTGGCTCCATGACGCCTTGAGTACCTGGGAATCTACCGTGTCCGCTCGATGAACCCCATCTTCCACGGTGAGGGCGCGGCGGCGACACTCGCCGGATGACCACCACCCGCGCCCGCTGGATCTCCATCTTGGACGATTTCGATCGCTCCGGCCTGACCGTCGCTCGCTTCTGCGAGCGGCGACGGCTCACGACCAAGTCGTTCTACCGCTGGCGCAAGCTTCTCCGCGACAGTGGCCTGATCCAAGCGGCGCCATCCTCGGGCTTCGTGGAGGCCCGTCTGCCGGAGACGAGCGCCGTCCCGCTCGCCATCGAAGTTCGCACCGGTCAGCGGGTCGTTGTGCCGCGAGGCTTCGACGACCAGGTGCTCCGTCGGGTGCTGGCCGTGCTCGAGGACGCTGCCCAGGAAGCGCCGCTGCCTCCTGGAGGCGCGAGATGATCGATCTTCCGTCGCTCTCGAGGATGGATCTCGCGTACCGGCACGCGGGACCGCGCGTGTGGCTGGCCGTCGAGCCTGCGGACATGCGCTGGGGATTCGATCGTCTGGCGGAGCTGGCGCGGACGGTCATCGGACAGAACCCGCTCTCCGGGAATCTCTTCGTCTTCCGCTCGCGCCGATGCGATCGGCTCAAGGTGCTCTACTGGGACTCCGACGGCTACGCGCTCTGGTACAAGCGACTCGAGGAGGGCACGTTCCGCTTGCCGCGCGTCGAGGCGAACGCCTCGTCGATCGAGCTGCGCGCCAGCGAGCTCGCCATGCTGCTCGAAGGCATCGATCTGCGCAGCCTCAAGCGCGTGAAGCGATTCGTGCGCGAATCCTCGTAGGATCATGGAACCGTGAGCCGGATCGCGCGTACATCCTCGTGCCGTCATGGACGACGCCGGCACCTGTGAACTTCCCGACGATGTCGAAGCGCTGAAGGCGATCGTTGCGCGCGTCGTTCGCGAGCGAGACGAGATCGTCGCCTCCGCCAAGGCGCGCATGGACACCGTCCAGGCGCAGATGGCGGCCATGGAGGCGGAGCTCTTCCGGCTTCGGAAGATGCTCTACGGGCCTCGAGCCGATCGTCTGTCGTCGCCGCGGGATCTTGCACAGATGCTCCTCGACTTCGCGGCCGAGCTCGAGTCGCGGCCGGTCGTCGCCGAGGACATCCCCGACGACTGTCGTCGGGAGGATGCGGCCTCGATCCGACAGGTCAGGCGTGGTCGGCGGCGGATCGCCGACTTCGACAAGCTGCCGGCGACCGTGATCGAGCACGATCTCCCCGAGGAGGAGAAGTCGTGCCCGTGCTGCGGCGAACGGCGGAAGCGGATCGGAAGCGACGAGAGCTGGCAGATCGAGTTCGTGCCGGCCCGCTTCGAGCGGTACCGGCACCTTCGCCACAAGTACGCCTGCCCGAAGTGCGACGCCAACGGGAACGGCGGCCAGGTGGCCATCGCGGAGAGGGCCGCCGCGACCAGCGCCGTCGACAAGGGCATGGCGGGGCCCGGGCTCCTGGCGTACATCGTGACCAGCAAGTACGCCGACTTCCTGCCGCTCTACAGGCTCGAGGACATCTTCCGGCGCGCCGGATTCGAGATCTCCCGCGGAACGCAATGCGTCTGGTGCCGCGACGTGGCCGAGATCGCCCGGCCGCTGCACGACCTGATGTGCTCCCGGGTCCGCCGCTCCCGCGTGATCGGCACCGACGACACGGTCATGCCGATGCAGGAGCGCGAGAGGGCCAGGAAGGCGCGGATGTGGGTGTACCTCGGCGACGAGGATCATCCCTACAACGTCTTCGACTTCACGCCGACCCGGTCGCGCGACGGCCCCGCGCGATTCCTCGCGGACTACAAGGGAACGCTCCTCGCGGACGCGTACGGCGGCTACGACGGCGTGGTCGCCGGCAACGGGATCACCCGGGCCGGGTGCTGGGCGCACGCCCGCCGGAAGTTCGTCGATGCCGAGTGCAGCGATCCGGAGACCGCTGCGCAGGCGGTCGGGATGATCGATCGGCTCTTCGCCATCGAACGACGGATCTCCCCGCAGAAGCTGGAGATCCGCGCGGCGACGCGCGCCGACGAGTCGCATCGCGTGCTCCAGCTCATCCACTCGCGGCTGCTGGAGTGGAAGACGACGCTCCTGCCCAAGCATCCGATGGGGGGCGCCGTGCGGTACGCGCTGAACCAGTGGAACGAGCTGACCGCCTTCGTCCGCGACCCCAGGGTCCCGCTGGACAACAACGCCAGCGAACGCGAGATGAAGCGGATGGCGCTGAACCGCAAGAACAGCCTCTTCGTCGGCAACACCCGTGGCGGCGAGACGGCAGCCATTCTCTCGAGCCTGACGAGCTCATGCCGCCGGCACGGGGTGAACCCGCAGCTCTACCTCGCGCAGCTGCTCGTGAACCTGCCCGGGACCCCGCTGAGCCGGGTCCACGAGTGGCTGCCCGACGAGTGGAAGCGCCGTCAGCCCACCGCCCCGTGACGGGAGGGGTTCGTCGAGCGGACACA
>JAGQIB010000238.1 GCA_020431545.1 Gemmatimonadota bacterium | reverse complement strand
TTGTCGATCTCGTCGATGTAGATGATGCCGCGCTCCGCGCTCGCCAGGTTGAAGTCCGCGGCCTGGAGCAGCTTGACGAGGATGTTCTCCACGTCTTCGCCCACGTAGCCGGCCTCGGTGAGCGTGGTCGCATCCACGATCGCGAACGGCACCTTGAGCATGCGCGCCAGCGTCTCCGCCAGCAGCGTCTTGCCCGTGCCGGTCGGGCCGATCAGGAGGACGTTCGACTTCTCGAGCTCCGTCGGGTCGTCGTCCAGATCCGCGTTGATGCGCTTGTAGTGGTTGTACACGGCGACCGAGAGCGCCTTCTTCGCGCGCTCCTGGCCGATCACGTACTCGTCGAGCACCGCGCGGATCTCGGCGGGCTTCGGGAGGTCCACGGAGACCGTGGAGCTCTCCCGTCCCATTTCTTCCTCGAGGATGTCGTTGCAGAGCTTGATGCACTCGTTGCAGATGTAGACGGACGGACCCGAGACGAGCTTCGTCACCTCGTCCTGGCCGCGACCACAGAACGAACACTTGATCGCGTGCGGCGAGTCCATGCCCTTCTTCATCCTGGAAGCTCCTCCCCGATTCCCGCTACGGGCGCTTGTCGATCACCTGATCGACGAGACCGTAGTCCTTGGCCTGATCCGCCGAGAGGAAGTAGTCCCGCTCGGTGTCCTGGTTGATCTGCTCCAGCGACTTGCCGGTGTGGTCCATGAGGATCCGGTTCAGACGCTCGCGCGTGCCGAGGATCTCCTTGGCGTAGATCTCCACGTCGGTCGCCTGGCCGCGCGTGCCGCCGAGCGGCTGGTGGATCATGATGCGCGAGTTCGGGAGCGCGGAGCGCTTGCCCTTCGCCCCGGCGGTGAGCAGCACGGCGCCCATGCTCGCCGCCATGCCCATGCAGATCGTGGCGACGTCGGGCTTGATGTACTGCATCGTGTCGTAGATCGCGAGGCCCGCCGTGACGGAGCCGCCCGGGCTGTTGATGTACAGGAAGATGTCCCGCTCCGGATCCTCGGCCTCGAGGAACAGGAGCTGCGCGATGATCAAACTCGCCATCGTGTCTTCGACCTGCGTCCCGAGGAACACGATCCGGTCCTTGAGGAGCCGCGAGTAAATGTCGTACGCGCGTTCCCCCCGCCCGTCTTGCTCCACCACCATCGGAACCAGCGCCATCCTACCTCTCTCCTCGCTCCGGCCGGGGCCGGACAAGCGCCCGCTCGGGGTTGCGCTTCCCGACGGCAGCGTCGGTGGCGCGATCCCGGAAACGGGCTCCAGGGGCTCTAAACGGCCGTTTCGGCCGAGATCTTCTTCTCCGTAATCTCGGCATTCCCTACCAGAAACGCAAGGACCTTTTTGTCGCGGATCTCGCGCGAGAGACGACGCAGGAAGCGATCACCGCCGAGCTGCTCCGCGAGCTTGCGCGTCGGCATGCCGCGCATCCGCGCCATCGCCTGCACGCGCTCGTGCACCTCGCGCTCCGTGACCTTCACGTCGCCCTTCTTCGCGAGCGCGTCGAGCAGCAGCATTCGGCGAACCTGCCGGTCGGCCGCCTCGCGGTTCTGCTCGCGCACGGCGTCCGCGTCCATCGAGTTCGGATCCTGACCGGCGTCCTGCATCTCGTGCTTCTTCTGATGGATGAAGTCGTCGAGCAGGCCATCCACGAGCGCCTTCGGCGCGTCGAACGGATTCGCGTCCACGACCTTCTCCAGCAACGTCTGCTCGAGACGTCGCGTCGCGAAGCGATCCGCCTCCGCCTCCAGCTCCGTGCGCACGCGCGCGCGCAGCTCGTCCACCGTCTTCACGTCGGTGTGCTCGGCCACGAGCTCGTCGGTGAGCGTGGGCAGGCGCTTCTCCTGAACCACCTTCACCGTGACCCGGTAGCGCGCGACCGTACCCGCCAGGGACTCTTCCGGGTAGTCGGCCGGGTACGGCACCTCGGCCGTGCGCGATTCGCCGGGACCGGCGCCGCGCACCGCGGCCTCGAACGCCTCGACCACGCGACCCGAGCCGAGCTCGATCACGTAGCCGGTGGATTCCTGGCCGGGGATCGGCTCGCCGGCGTCGTCCAGCGCGCAGTAGTCCACGGTCACCACGTCGCCGTCGATCGCTGGGCGATCCACTTCCTCCAGGTCCGCCCGACCCTTGCGGAAGTCGTCGATCACGGAGTCGATCTGCTCCTCGCGGACCTCGGGCACTTCCTTCTCGACCTTCAGCGCTTCCCAGCCGGTGACCTCGAACTCCGGGCGTGCCTCGAACTCGGCCTTGAACGACAGCGGGCGCTCCTCACCGAACGAGAGTTCCTCGAACTTCGGCTCCGTCACCGGATCGATGCCCGTCTCGTCCAGCGCGCGACCGAACGCGCGCGGCACGATCGTCTCCAGGAACTCCTGCTCGAGCTCCTGCCGGAACGACTTGCGCACGAGATTCGTGGGGACCTTGCCCTTGCGGAATCCGGGCAGCCGCACTCGCTTCGCGAGCCGGGCCGCGACCTTCTCGTACTCCTTCTCCGCGTCTTCCGCCGGCACCTCGATGGACAGGACCCGTCCCCAGGGCTCGCGCTTCTCGACCTCGACCTTGACGTTCAAACGTGTGCTCCTCGCCCGATCCCGGGCCTCTGTTTCCGGATGCGAGAGAGGGGACTCGAACCCCTACGAGTTGCCTCACTGGATCCTAAGTCCAGCGCGTCTGCCAATTTCGCCACTCTCGCAACCGGACGGGCCGCTCGGGCCCGTACGGATTCCTTGCTCCGGTCTGCGTTCGCGGTGCCGACGCCGGCCCGGAAGGTGCGGGATTCTACCGCACCGGGAGGCCCGAGCGTCGATCGGCCACGACCTGACCCCGGACGGCCTCTACGCGACGGATTCCACGACCATGGCGATGCCCTGACCGCCGCCGATGCAGGCGCTCGCCACCCCGTTGCCGCCGCCACGACGCTCCAGCTCGTACATCAGCGTGAGCAGCAGCCGCGTCCCCGTGGCCGCGAGCGGATGACCGAGCGCGATCGCGCCGCCGTTCACGTTCGTCTTGTCGCGATCGAGGCCGAGATCCTTCTCGACCGCCA
>JAGQIB010000237.1 GCA_020431545.1 Gemmatimonadota bacterium | reverse complement strand
GGGGAATCACGTCGCCGCGGGCGACGTCGTCACCCGCGCGCTCGAGCTCGCGCGGGAGGCGGGCGACGACCTCGCGATCGCTTCGTCCCTCAACGTGCGCGGTCTCGTCGCGATGCGCGAGGGCGCGATGGACGACGCCCTCGCGTGGTTGCGGGAGAGTCTCGGCCGCACCACGGAGGGCGCGCGCGATCCCGTGACGGCGCGCGTGCGGGCGGACACTCTGGAGAATCTCGGCCTCGTGTACCGCGAGACCGGAGAACCGAAGCAGGCGCACTTCGCGTACCGCGAGGCGCTGGAGATCCGCGAGGTCGCGGGCGACGAGGCGGGGATCGCTTCCTGCCACAATCATCTCGGCAACCTGCACTACCGGTCGGGCCGCTTCGCCGACGCGACGGAGCACTATCGAGTCGCGCTCGAGAGCCGCCGGAAACTCGGCGACCGACGGGGAACGGCGTCGACCGCGAACAACCTGGCCGGCGCCCTGCTGCTCCTGGGCAAGCTCCGCGAGTCGGCGGCGTACTTCGAAGAGAGCCGCCTTCTCGCGGAAGACCTCGGGGACGAGCGACGCCTCGCGTCGATCCTCTCCAACATGGGACTGCTCCGCTCCTACGAGGGGCGCGGCGAGGACTCGGAGCGACTGCACCGCGAGAGCCTGCGTATCCATCGCGAACGGCGCGACGCGGCCGGTCAGGCCCACGCGCTGAACAACCTCTCTGCGCTCGCGTTCGAGCGGGGGCGTCCGGAGGAGGCGTTGCGCTTCGCGGACGAGGGGATCGAGCTGTGGCGGACGGCCGGGCGCCTCGGAAACGTCGCGAAGGCGCTGGAGAATCGCGGGCGTGCGCTGCTCGAGCTCGGGCACGTCGAGGAGGCGCGGACGGCGGCGATCGAGGCGCTGAAGTCCGCGCGCCAGACGGAGTCCGCCGAGTACCGGGCCGAGGCCGGCGTCCTGCTGGCTCGCGCGCTCGCCGCCGGCGGCGAGCGGGAAGCGGCGCTGGCGTCGGCGGAAGAGGCGGTCGAGGCGGCGGATCAGGCGGGAAGTCCGTCGTTGCGCGCGATGGCCGCGACGGCGCGCGGAGGCCTGCTGCTCGAGTCCGGCCGCCTCGAGGACGCGAAGCAGGATCTCGCCCGGGCGGAACGACATGCCCGCTCGCTGTCGCATCCGTGGGATCGCGCCGTGGCGCTCGCCGAGCAGGGTCGGTTGCTCGTGAGGGCGGGCGCGCTCGACGCGGCGGCGGAACGTCTCCGACGGGCGGAGAAGGAGTTCGAAGCGCTGGGGAACGTACGCCGGCGCATCCCGGTGCTGATGGACCTCGCCGCCGCGGTCGCGCCCGCCGACCCCGACGAAGCGGAGACGCTGCGCGTCCGCGGCGAGTCGCTCGCCCGCGCGCACGATCTGGCCGACGTGCTCGCGGCCACGAGTGACGTCGGCGAGTCGCCGGCGCTCGATGCGCGGCGCGACGCGCGCTGGATCGATCGACTGGACCTGCTCGCGCGCGACCTGCACGCGACCGGTTCGCGACGCCAGGAACGGAACGTTCTGGTCGACGTCGATTCCCTGTTCCGATTCCTGCGGGAAGGATGCGGCATCACGCGTGCTCTTCTCGTGCTCGACGGCGATCGCTTCGCGGAGGTGCCGCCTGCCGGCGCCGGACGCTTCGCCGTGCGTCTCGCCGAGGAGCCCGAGTCGCAACGGGCACGCTTCGTGCTGTCCACCGGACGCGAACCCGCCCCCGAGGATGCGGGTCGTCTGGAGGTGTCCATGGGATCCACCGGTCGGGTGAGCGCGCGACTCGTCGTCGGACGGAACACGCCGTTCGACTCCGAGGAGTCGCACGCGATCACCCTCGGAGCCCGGATCGCCGCGCTGGCGCTGCTCGGCGCGTTCCACGGGGTCGGTCGGCAGGCGATCGACCCGGACGATCCGCTCGAGCGTTTCGAAGGGCTCGTCGGCGGGTCGCCCGCGATGCGCGCGGTCTACCGACTGATCGAGCAGGTCGCCCCGTCCGACTCCTCCGTTCTGCTGCTGGGGGAGAGCGGGACGGGCAAGGAGCTCGCGGCGCGCGCGATCCACGCGCGGAGTCCGCGATGCCGCGGCCCGTTCGTCGCCATCAACTGCCCCTCGATCCCGCGCGAGCTGATCGAGGCCGAGCTCTTCGGTCACGAGAAGGGAGCCTTCACCGGCGCGACCGTCGCGCGGCCGGGCAAGGTCGAGCTCGCAGACGGGGGAACCTTGTTCCTCGACGAGGTCGGCGACATGGCGGCGGCGACGCAGGTACGGTTGCTGCGATTCCTCGAGGAGCGGGAGTTCCAGCGGGTCGGCGGACGCGAGACGCGTTCCGTCGACGTGAGGATCCTCGCGGCCACGAGTCGCAATCTCACCGAGGCGATCGAGCGGGGAGAGTTCCGGGGCGACCTCTACTATCGCCTGAACGTCGTGCCGCTGCGGATGCCGCCGCTACGCGAGCGTCGCGAGGACCTCGAAGCGCTGTGCGCGCATTTGCTCCGGCGCCGCAAGCCCGAGGGCGCGCCGATCGCGATCGCGCGGCGGGCGCTCGACCGTCTCGCCGCGTGGGACTGGCCGGGCAACGTTCGCGAGCTTCGAAACGTGCTGGAGTACATGGTCACCGTGTCCGGGGGTGAGATGCTGGACGAGAGTCACGTTCCCGAGTCGGTACGGTTTCGCGGGGCGGAGGGCGCCGGACGGGACGGGATCTCGTCGGCCGCCGCCGCGACGGTCGCGGTTGCCGGTCTCCGAGCGGGCGAGACACTCGAAGCGCGCCTCCGCGACGTCGAAGCGGGCCTGATTCGCAGCGTGCTCGACGCGGTCGACTGGAATCAGTCCGCGGCCGCACGTCGACTCGGCGTCACGGAGACCAAGGTTCGCAATCGGATGCGTCAGTACGGGATCCACCGTCCCCGCGGTTCCGGAGGTGCCCGATGAGACGGTACATCGCGCTCGCGCTGCTGCTCGGTGCTTCGGCCGCGCGCGCCGACGTTCTGCTGAACGAGATGACGATCCAGGGCTCGGAGTGGGTCGAGCTGTTCAACTCCGGCCTCGTCCCCGTGGACGTCAACGGCTGGACCATCCGGGCCGGCGGGAGCTACGAGATCGCGGGCACGGACGCGATTCCCGCGGGCGGCTACCTCGTGGTCGAGGTGCCGGGAGACGTGCTCGACGACCAGGGCGGGTTCATCGAGCTCCTCGACGGGGTGGTCGGGGAGGATGCGGTCAGCTACGGGCAGCAGGGCAGTGCGCCGCTCCCGCCCGGCGACTTCGGGCTGCGGGGCGGTCCCGCTTCCCTGGCGCGCGCCCCGGACGGCTCCGCCCTCGGCGTGCCTCCGTCGCCGAGCCCTTCCACGGATGGGATGTTCTGGACCATCGACTTCTCGCCCACGCCCGGACTCGCGAACGACGCGCCGGTCCCGGCGCTCGGCACCACGGTCCGGATCAACGAGGTCGATCCGAAGCCGCTCGGCGCCGACGTGGCGGAGCTGTACGACCCGCTGGCCGTTCCCGTCGACGTCACGGGGTGGATTCTCTGCGACGGCGACGACATCGCGGTGCTCGCCGGCGTGGTTCCCGCGGGCGGCTTCCTCGCTCTGCCCACGGGACTGGACTTCGACACGAACGAGGTCGCGTACCTCTTCCGCGACGACGGCACCCGGGTGGACCAGCTCGGGTTCCATCTCCCGCCGGTCCGGAACGCTCCGTTCCTCGACTACTGTCAGTGCTACGCGCGCTGGCCGGACGGGGCCGGACCGGACCTCGGATACGACTGGTTCTCCTCCGGCGGCGAAACGACGTTGTTCCGGCTCGTCTGCACTCACGGGGCGTCCAACGCGTTCGTGGAGTCGTGCGCGACCACGTCCGCGCCGGAGATCACGCCGGGAACGTGGGGACACACGAAGAATCTCTGGCGATGATTCCGAACACGCGAAAGGGCGGCCTCCGGGGGAGTGCCGCCCGATCGCGCGTTCCCGGTGTCACCACCGGGTCGCGGCCGCGAGGCCCGCGGCGCTTACTTGATCACGCCGGGCAGGCCCAGCGTCCTCCGGAGGATACCAAGCTGGCCGACGTGATACGACTCGTGAAATGCCGCCACGGCGATCATTTCGCCGAGATTGTCGACCTGGAAGGGATTCCGGTCCTCGGGCAGCGGCGCGAGGAGCTGCTCCGGGGTCAGGGCCGCGATCGCGGCGCGGGTCCGTTCGTGCGACCGCTCCATCGCGTCGCGGATGGCGGCGAAGTCCTTCGGCGAGGAGCCGTCGCGCAGGCCCTCGCTTCCGCGGTCGTACGCAGCGCCCTCCTCGGGGCTCCAGATCCGCTCGGCCCCCAGCAGGTCCAGCAGGCTGTTGCGGGTCCGCACGATGTGTCCGGCCACCCAGTTCATGCAGTTGCCACCGGCCGCGGGTGACTCGAGGCTCCTGGCGTGATCGACTCCCTCGGTCGTGCGGCCGAAGATCGAATTCGTGAACTCGAACTGCGTTCCCAGCGTCTTCGCGAGTGCGTCCTGCGTCCCGGTCGTCATGCGGATTTCTCCTGTCGGGTCGGCTTCAGTTCCACCTGAGTGACGTTCGCGATCGAATCCATCACGCGCCGGAAACCCTCGAGGTCCTTCGCTGTCACGCCGGCCCGCACCCGAGCCTCGAACTCCTCGGTCACGGTGCGAACCCGGGTCGCGAGCTTGCGCCCGCGGGGTGTCAGCGACACCACGAACGAACGCCGGTCCCCGGGATGCACGTCCCGCCGGATCAGACCGCGCTCCTCGAGCCGATCCAGCAGGCTCGTGAGCGTGGATTTCCGGTGCCCGAACACGGAGGACAGCTCCGAGATCGGGACGGGGGCGTAGCTCCCGAGATACGCGAGGACGTGCCCCTCCGAACCGGCGAGCTCGAGCTCGACCATCCGGCTCGAAAGGTAGGTCCCGATCTGTCGGGTCGCCTTGTGCAGCGGCGACAGGAAGATCAGCGGCTCCGGCATCGGCTCCTCGGTCCCGGCGGCTCCGGGCGGAATGGTCCGATCACGGAAAGTACGATATCGTACCAATCGATCGGACGCAAGGGGGGTGACGAGCGTTTTACGTCACGGGATCCTCGTGATCTTCCGGGAGATCACCTCCGACTCCGTGCGGGCCCGGACGAAGTACACGCCGCCGGGCACCTCGCGCCCGGAGGCGTCGCGGCCGTCCCACGAGAGCGCGTTTCGGCCGGCGGGCAGCACGCCGGAGTGGGCCACGGCGACGCGCGCGCCCCGGACGTCGAACACCTCGACGTCGACCGGCGAGTCGGCGGGTAGCGCGAGCTCGATCCGGGTCAGGCCGCGGCCCGGGTTCGGAGACACCGCGAGATCCAGCGCGGGGCTCGCGACGGTCACGTCCGGGGCGTCGGTGGCGGGCGGCCACGCCGAGAAACCGCCGGTCGCGACGAGCGCGAACGGCTGCGGTCCGGAGGGAACGTTGAAGCCGCGAACCCGGATCGTCCAGTCGCCGGCCGCCGGGCTCGAAACGCGCACCGCCTCCTCGACGTTGCGGCGATCGGCGGTGCCGCCGGTCGTGCTCTCGCCGCCCGAGAACACGTTTCCGCGGTAGATCGCGCCGCCCGGAGCCTCGACCTCGAGGTCGAGATCGTTCACGAGCGCGATGCCCGCGCCCGCCGTCGCCGGGAAGTCCGTCCACACGAGCGTGACCTCGAACGGGCCGCCGGCCTCCACGCCGTACGTGAACGTCGCGACCTGTCCCGTGTCGACGCCGCCGCGCTCGTCCTCCACGCGCAACTCCTCGGACGGGTCGTCGAACCCGAAGTACAGCGCGTCGTCGAGCAGAACGCGACCGAAGCCCTCGTTGTGATTCGGAATGTCCGCCGTGCCCATGTCCGCGCCCGAGTTCACGAGCACCGCCTTCACGAGCGCGGCGGAAGGCGTGGTCACGTCGCGCGGAGAGGGGAGGACGCCGCCGTACGGATAGAAGCCCTGCTCGAAGTACTGGCGAACCAGCAACGCGGACGCCGAGACGGCGGGCGTCGCCATCGAGGTCCCGTAGAACGGGAACCCGACCGAGGCGCAGGTGCTGGAGGGCGGGTTCCCGGTGTTGTTGTCCGCCGACGTGATCGCGAGCGTGTCGTCGCCGCCGGGCAACGTGACGGTCGGCTTGTAGCGCGAGTCGGACGTCGGGCCACGGCTCGAGTAGCTCGCCATCTGCTCCTGGTTCGGGGTCTGGCGCGTGGCGCCCACGGTCACGCAGTTCTTCGCGGTTCCGGGCGAGCCCACGGTGGACGCGCCGGGACCGGAGTTGCCCGCCGCGAACACCACGAGGAAGTCGGGGTGCCGCCACATCGCGTCGTCCACGTCGTTCGCGTAACCGTCGTACGAGTTCGAAGTGGAGCCCCAGCTGTTCGAGTGGACGTGGGCGCCGCCGGCCACGGCCGCGTCGTACGCGGCGGACAGGTCGGCCGGCACGTTGACGAATCCGAGGAGGCACGAGAAGAAGTCGTCGGCCCCGATGTCCTGCAGCATCAGCTTCGCGCCGAACGCGAGGCCGTTCGCCGCCGTCACGCCGGGGTTCACGTAGCTCTGGTCTCCGGCGAGCGTGCCGCAGACGTGCGTGCCGTGTCCGTTCGAGCATCCGTCGTAGGCGGATCCGCCCCACGTGGTGTACGAGATCACCTTGCGGTGGGAGGGCCCGGGCACGAGGCCCGGGTCACGGAACCAGCACGAGTTGTAGTCGAGGCCGGAGTCCATCACGCAGGCGATCTGCCCCTCGCCGTGCAGGTTCCAGTTCCACACCGGGAACTGGTTCGCCACGTTCGACTGCGCGACCCACGTCGTCCGGTCGTTCCATACCCGGAACTCCGGGATCTCCTCGATCCAGAGCACGCTCTCGAAGCGCGCGAGCGTCTCGACGTCGGCGGGGTCCATCCGCACCGCGAAGCGCGCGCCGGGGCGCCGCGGGTGTTCGTCGTCGATCGTCGCGCCGGCGGACTCGAGGTCCGCCGCGGCCGCGAGCCGATCCCCGGCGGTCCACACGAGGAACGGACGCACGGGAGACGTCACCGCCTCGGGATGCTCGCGGACGATCCGGCCGATCGTGGGCGACAGCTTGTAGGCGGGCTGCCAGTCGCCGATCCAGCGCACGGACGGTTCGTTCGCGAGTCGCGTGAGATCGTTCGAGCGCGCGCGCACGAGGAACGCGTGATCCGGCAGGTAGCCGAGGATCTCGGCCGCCGCGGTCACGTCGGCGCGGGCGGCCGGCGACACCGGGCCCTCGAGCTGCACGATCCAGTTCGCCTCCGCGTCCGCGGCGGGAGTCGCGCGCGTGAGCGCCGCGGAGATCGCGGGGAGTCCGTCGACGCTGGGATCGAACTCGTACGACGCGAGACGGAGCGGGGCGGCGGCCGCGGGGATCGCCGCGAGGAACGAGACCGCGATCAGGAGCTGGCGCACGGGGGCCTCCGGGTTCGGGATTCCCGAGGCTAGCACGGGGTGGCGTACCGGTTCGACCGCGTCGCGCCGATCGGGTCAGCCCCGCGTGATCCGGACCGAGAGAAACCGCGGGACGGCGGCCCGCCACGCGGCCCGCAGGTCCTCGGCGGACGCGAGCGGCGCCGCGATCTCGCGGTACGGGCACGCGACCTCGAACTCCGCCCGGAACGGAAACGGGTCGCACGCGACCTCCCGCTCGCTGCGCCACGCGAGCGAGTAGGGCGTGGGCGCCGTCGCCTCGATTCGCGGCCCCAGCCAGTCCGGCGCCTGCAGCGCTCCGGGACCGCCGAGACAGAGCAGGAGTGACACGAGATCGAGGTGCACGAGCAGCCCGCGGGTCCGCTCCACGATCGCGTCGTCTTCCGCGAGATCGAGCTCCACCCGCGCGCGCGCGCGTCGTTCGCCCTCGCGGCGCGCGTACGCGGGATACTCCTCCGGATCGAGGAAGCGCGCGTAGTGCAGGCTCCCGATCAGCGCGGCGCGCGGGGAGAGGCGTTCCACGAGATCGAGCCCGGCCGACTGCATCGGCTCCCGCTCGGGATCCGTCCAGTCGCGGAACGAGCGGACTCCGCCCGTCGCCGGGTCGAACACGGGCTCGCGGTCGGCCTCGGCCCACGCGAGGTCGTGCAGCGCGATCGCGAGCACGTCCGGGAACGCGAGCGGCGCGGGCGCCCCGAAGCCGACCCACTCCTGCGCGAGCCGGCCCGTGAGCAGCCCGTGGTCGTTCTGGCGGACCAGCCGGAGCGATCCGGTGCGTCTCTGGACGAGCATGCGTCTTCTCCGATGAGGCGCGGACGCTCGAGAGTAGCGCCGCCCTGGCTCCCCGTGAACCTCCGGAGACCATCTTGCGGCGGCACGTCCGGCAGTGGGGATTCTCACGGGCCGCGGCGCTGGCCGGGCGACGCGAAGAGACGTAGTCTATCCCGCCTCGGGAGGGCCGGATTGGCGTCGAGCACGATTCGCGGCAG
>JAGQIB010000236.1 GCA_020431545.1 Gemmatimonadota bacterium | reverse complement strand
CCGAGGCGGCGAAGCTCCGCGACGTGCCCACGGTGGTGATCGCCGCGTACGACGAGTACCTCAGGGCGAGGACGATCCTGAACGCGTCTTGGATTCCGCCCGATGCGCTCCGCGAGGCGATCGATCACCTGCAGAGCGCGACCGTCACCGATCCGGACTTCGCGGACGGCTGGGCCCTCCTCTCGCGCGCCGAGTCGGACCTCACCGATCACCTCCGCGACCTGGACGACCGCGAGGAAGACGCCGCGGCCGCGGCCGACCTCGCCGAGAAGGCGCTCACGCGCGCCGAGGAGCTCGCCCCCGGCAGCGCTTCCGCGCTCAAGGCGAAGGGCTACTTCTACCGCATCGTCCGCAAGGACCCGGTCACCGCACTCCGCGCTCTCGACCAGGCGATGGCGCTGAATCCGAACGACGCCGAGACGCTCCAGTCCCAGTCGTGGATCTACTTCTCGCTCGGCCAGCTGGATGCGTGCTGCGACGCGCTCGAGAAGGCGTACGCCATCGACAATGCGAACGGCCGCCTGATCTACATGCTGACCTTCTCGTACGAGCTCGCCGGACGCTACGCGGAGATGGTGCCGTTCTTCGAGCGCCTCGCGCGCCTCGAGCCGGAGCGGACGCACCTCCCCGTGCAGGCGAGGTACTACCAGTTCCTGGCGGACGGAAGCCTCGAGTCGTTCCACGCGCTGGAGGACGCCGTCCGCAACGTCAAGCGTACGGAGGAGTGCGACGTCCGTTCCGTGCAGGACCGCGAGATGCTCGTCGCCATGGTGAACGACGAGTTCGACGCCTACTCGCAGGCCTGGGCCGGCAAGTGGGATCGCCACTACGCGGGTCACGGCAACTGGTCCTGCCCCGCGATCCTGAACGACGAGGCGAACCACGCGCACCTCGAGCTCGAGTTCGGCGACCCGAAGCGCGCCGAGGAGATCATCCGGCGCGCCAAGACCGCCTCCATGCGACCGTTCACGGAGATGTCGATGTGCATCTTCGACCGCGCGGCGTTCGAGCCGAAGCTCGACTTCATGCTCGGCGACTCCCTCGCCGCACGACGCGAGTTCGACGAGGCCGTGCCGCGCATCCTCGGCAACCAGGAGTTCCCGCGCGGCGCCGTGGAGCGACTCGTCCTCCTCCAGACCGCCGACATGGTGGCGCCGGATCGCGTGTACTCGCTGTACCGGGAGATCGTGGGACGACCGAGCTCGATGATCCGCATGGAGGTGGTCTGCGCGAACCCGTGGACGTATCCGAACCTGCTGCGCGATCCGGGCTTCGTGCGCGAGGTGCGTGCGGACGGTCGGTTCGTGGAGTTCCTCGAGCACTACGGATTGATCCCGCAGGCGGAGGACTCGTAGCCTCGACGGGCCTCGGCGAACCGACCGTTTGCCCGTTCGCGCCGGCGGTGATCAACGCGTTCTCGCGCCTTCTCGGACAGCGGATCCGATCGTTCCCGGTGCGCGCGGCGGATCTGGAGGCGGCGGACGGCTAGCGTCCCGCCGCCTCCGATGTTCGTCGGCTCGGGTCAGCGACGCACGACCACCTTGCCGCCGACCGTCTCGTGACCGGTTCGCACGCGGTAGAAGTACACGCCCGATCCCACCGCGCGCCCCGCCGCGTCACGCCCGTCCCAGGGAACGACGTGCGTCGCCGCCGACGTCATCGCCTCGCCGTCGAGCAGCGTGCGCAGCTTCCGTCCGCCCGCGTCGTAGATCTCGAGCGAGACCGGCGACGGGGATCCCAGCGCGAACCGGATCGTGGTGGCGGCGACCACCGGGTTCGGGCGCACGCCGAGCAGGCGAATCGTCCCGGCCGCCGGCGTCGCGACGTCGGGCACCGCCGTCGCCGCCCCGGTGCGCTGAACCGTGATCCGGTAGGCCGCGAAGGACGGATCGGCCCGGAACGTCGACGCGGCGAGCAGTGTCTCCCCACCGATCGAGGCCAGCGCGGGACGCCCCTCCGGCACGACGTCGGTCGCGATCGCGACTCCCGAGGGGTCGAGCACGGTCCCGTCGAGCGCGACGCGCGCGCCGTAGAGGTCCGTGCGCTCGTCGTAGTAGATGATCGCGCCGCGCTTGTCCTCCCACGCAGCGACGAACTCGACTCCGTTCCACGTCACGGTCGGTCGCAGCTGCTTGTCGAACGCGCCGGAGATCTGGAACGGAGTGCCGATCAACGATCCGTCGTCCGCGATCAGATGCGCGTGCAGGTCGTTCGTGGCCGAAGCGATCGTCCCGGTGACGGCCACGATCAGCGCGCGATCTCCCGCCACCGCGACATCCGGGCGCCAGCCCACGGGTACGTCCACGGGGCCGGGCGTCGTGCCGTCGGCGAGCACGATCGCCGCGGTCGTTCCCGCGGCGGGATTGTCGTGCGAGATGTTCCGCTGCCAGACCACGAGCCACCGGTCTCCCCAGCTCACCACCCGGGGATGGCGCGCGAAGATCAGGAAGCCGCCAAGTGCGTTCGGTTGCGCGTCGAGGTTCGCGCCCGTGGCGCCGTCGACACGCATGGTGTGCGTCGCCTGCCACTGCGGGTTGCCCGAGAGGAGATCGATCGCCGCCACCAGGAACACGGAGCCCACCGCGTCGACGTCCGGATCGTGCCCGTCCATCACCACGAGCGGGGTGGCGTCGAGGAACGTGCCGTCGGGCTGCATCCGGCGCGCGTACACCTGCACGCCGTCGGACCAGGTCACGAGAAACACCGATCCGTTCCAGGCCGCCGCCGGAGGGCCGAGCGTCGGCACCCCGAGACCCGGCATCGGACCGGTGGCGACTTCGATCGGCTCGAGGTCGAGCGCCGCACCGGAGTCGTCGATCCGATGCGCGAGAATCCGCCCGCTCCCGGAGTTGCGACTGAGGTGAACCACGACGTTCACGCCCGCCTGCCCGACCGCGAACTCGGGATCCGTCTGGGAACCCGCGCCGCGGGAGAGCAGCACTTCCCCGGTGAACAGCCGCGCGGGCGTCACCCGTCCGCCGTAGACGTCCTTCGGGTAGTCGGCGCCGCTGACGCCGTCGTTGTAGACGAGCTGCACGCCGCCCGTCGGGACCGGCGCGACCGCGGGCAGGCTGACCGGCGCCATGCCGGGCGTCGCGTCGAATCCGCCGGGCTCGAGCACCTGTCCCGAGGAAGTCACGCGGCCCATGCGGTTGCCGTTCCAGGACACCCAGTAGTGGGTCCCGTCCCACACGACGTCCGCACCGTGCGTGCTCGACTGATTGCCGGCCGTGAACAGCGTGGCCGAGGCGCCGACGACACCGGCCGCCGAAACCGTGACGGCGGCGACGCTGGCGTTCGGGGGCGGCCCCGACGCGTGCACGACGAGAAAGTCGGTCCCGTCGGTCGCCACGCGACGCGCGAACGGCAGGGTCGACGTTCCGACGATCTGGAGGTCCGGCGTGTAGCGACGTGCCCGCGGAGCGTCGAAGGGACCGGCCCACACGATCAGGTACTGCGTTCCCGAGAAGACGACGTCGAAATCCATGAGGAAGTTCGTCGTGTGGATCGCGAGCCCGCCCGGGTTCGCCACGGTGCCGTCGGAGAGAACGCGCACCGCACGCAGGTCGTCCGTGGTGCCGCTGTGCTGGAACAGCACGAGCCACTCGCCGTCCGCGCCCTCCACGATCGCCTCGGTGTAGTAGGAGTCCTCGCGATGCACGACGATCGGAGTGGTATCGAGCAGCGTGCCGTCCGGGGCGACCCGTGCCGCCAGGACCTCCTCGTACGGAGGCAACGTGGTCGTGGTCTGTCGCCAGATCACGAGCCAGTTCTCGCCGTTCCACGCGACCCGCGGCGCGATCTGGTCGCCGGCCTGCTGGTTCACCATCAGCGCGCCGGTCTCGATCGGATTGCCGGCCGCGTCGAGGCGCGTCGCGTAGATGTCCGTTCCGCTGCCTTCCGTCGCGAACGGATCGTAGTCCTCCGGTGTCGTGCGGCCGTCACTCCAGACGGCGAGGTACTGTCCGTTCCCGAGCGCGACGTCGGCCTCGACCTGCATCCCCGCGGCGCCCCCCGGGAGGGCATCGCCGGGAAGGAACTGCGGAGTCGAGAAGGTCAGGTCGGCTCG
>JAGQIB010000235.1:1905-3559 GCA_020431545.1 Gemmatimonadota bacterium | reverse complement strand
TCCTCGATCGGTTCACGGTGCAGCGCATGCGGACGACCTGGCGCGAGGAGCTCACCGCGCTCGCCGCCGGACTCCGCCCCGAGCGCCGTCGCGACGACTTCCTCGACCGGCTGCAGCGGTCGCCCTTGCTGCCATGAGCGACGTGACGGCGGTGATCCCCTGCTGGAACGCGGGGGACACGCTGCTCGAGGCCGTCGCGAGCGTCCGGGCCCAGACACTGCCGGTGGCGGAGATCGTGGTCGTCGATGACGGCAGCACGGAGGCCGCCACCCGGGAGGTGCTCGCGGCGCTCGCGAACGAAGCCGGAGTCCGCGTCTTGCGTCAGCCGAATGCCGGACTTCCCGCCGCGCGCAACGCGGGGTTCTCGGCCGCGACCACGGAGAACGTCGTTCCGCTCGACGCGGACGACCGGCTGCACCCGCGGTTCCTCGCGCGCTGCCGGACGGCCCTCACCGCGCATCCCCGCGCGGGTTTCGCGTACACCGACATCCGGTTTTTCGGAGAGCGCACCGGCGTGCACCGCCAGCTTCCCTACAACTTCCACGACGAGCTGTTCCGGAACCAGATCTCGGTCTGCGCGCTGATCCGCCGGCGTGCGTGGGAAGCCGTGCACGGCTATCGCGAGGACTTCCGCGACGGGGCGGAGGACTGGGAGTTCTGGATCTCGCTCGGCGCCGCGGGCTTCCACGGCGTGCGGGTGCCCGAGCCGTTGTTCGAGTACCGCGTGCGACACGGCTCGATGTCGACGCACACGGAGAAGGTGCTGCCGGAGATCACCGCTCGCATTCGCGAGGTGCACCGCGATCTCTACGGCGCCGAACGTCTCGCGACGATCCGCCGGGAGTGGAAGGGACGCTGGAATCCCCGGGATCCCGCCGGCTGGATCGGGCGCGTCCGACACCGCCTCGAGCGCGCGACGACCGGTGGAGGGGGCGAGTGAGCGGCTGGCGCCGCCTCGCGCGCGGGATCCGGCATCGCGTCCACGCGGGGCTCACCGGCCGCGCGACCTGGCGTCCGAGAGGGGACGCCTCGGCGCGCCGCGAGGCGGCGGTCGCGTGGTGGCGCGCCACGCCGCCCCCGACGTCGACGCGCGCGCGCGTGGTGATCACCTGCCACGACGACGGATGCTGGCTGCCGGACCTGTTGCTCTCGCTCGCCGGTCAGACGCGGGACGACTTCGCGATCACGGTGGTGGACGACGCGTCGAGCGATCCGGAAACGCGGGATCTGCTCGCGACCCTCGAGGAGGGTCGCCGCGGCGAGATCCGGCGCCTCGCGGAGAACGTCGGTCCGGCCGCCGCCCGCAACGCCGGGATCGTCGGCTCCTCCGAGTCGACGATCGCGTGCGTCGACGCCGACGATCTCGTGAGTCCCCGGTACCTCGAGGCCACGCAGGCCGCGCTCGAGTCGAACCTGGCCGCCGGGTTCGCGTACTTCGACTACCGCAAGTTCGGGGCGGTCGAGGACCTCGTGCGGGTGCCCGCGTGGAACGTCGAGCGCCTCCTCGCCGACAATTTCGTCGTCGTCGCGGCGCCGTTCCGTCGAGCGGCCTGGGAGCGCGCGGGCGGCTTCGACGAAACGCTGCGACGCGGCTTCGAGGACTGGGATCTCTGGGTGCGCTTCGCGGCCGCGGGATGGTCCGCCGTCCGCCTCC
>JAGQIB010000235.1:0-1858 GCA_020431545.1 Gemmatimonadota bacterium | reverse complement strand
GCGCCGGGAGGTACGGCGCGAGATGCGGCGACGTTACGAGTCGGCGCGTCCCAGTCCGGACTCGTAGGCGGCCACGACTTCCTCCGCGGATCCCTCCCGGATGGATCGTCCGTGTCGGAGCAGGATCGCCCGGTCGCAGAACGAGCGGACCGTCGCCAGATCGTGGGACACGAACACGATCGTCTTGCCGGATTCCCGGAATCGCCGCATCCGATCGAAGCAGCGCGCCTGGAACTCCGCGTCGCCCACGCCGATGACCTCGTCCACGATCAGGACGTCCGGATCGACGTCGGTCGCGAGCGCGAATCCGAGTCGCGCGCTCATGCCCGAGGAGTAGTTCTTCACGGGAACGTCGATGAACTTCTCGAGGCCGGCGAACGCCACGATGCGGTCGAACTTTCCGCGCATCTCGGCCTGCGAGAATCCGTAGAGGGCGCCCGCGAGGTACACGTTCTCGCCGCCGGAGAGCTCCGGATTGAACCCGGCGCCGAGATCGATCAACGTCGTGACGCGACCTTCGATCTCGATCGAGCCCTCGGTCGGCCGCAGGACGCCGGCGAGCAGGCGCAGCGTGGTGGTCTTGCCGCTGCCGTTCGCGCCGATGATGCCGAGCGCCTCGCCGTGCGCGACGTCGAACGAGATTCCGTCCAGCGCGCGGAACTGCTCGGGACGAGTTCGCTCACCCCGCAGCGCGCGGATGAGCGCCTCCTTCAGCGACAGACGGGATTCGCGCACGAGGCGGAACTCCATCACGACGTCGCGGACGCGGACCGGTGGGACCGAAGCGGAGGCCGTCTTCACGAGATCCTCACGACAGGTAGTGGAGGAACAGGTGCTCGCGCCGCCGGAACACGGCGAGCCCGAGTGCGAGCGACGCGATCGCGAGACCGCCCGCGATCGCGAGGTCGGTCGCGGCGGGGATGCGTCCCTCGTAGAACATCTGACGGAACGGCTCCACGAAGTACAGCACCGGATTCAACCGGAACACCGCCCGCGTCCGTTCCGGGAGCATGCTCAGCGGGTAGATCACGGGCGTGAGATAGAAGAGCGCGGTGAGGAAGACCTCCACGATCTGCGCGACGTCGCGGAAGAACACCGTCCAGGTCGAGAGCACGAGCACGACTCCCGTCGTGAAGGTCCACAGCGCGAGGAGACAGTACGGGAGCGCGATCAGGCCGGGCTTCGGAGGCACGCCCAGCACCATCATCACCAGCAGGAGCGGCACGAGCGCCAGGAGCAGGTTCACCAGGTGGCTCGTGACGAGCGCCACGGGGAATATGGCCCGGGGAACCCGCACGTTCCGGAGCAGGCTCTCGTTGTGGACGATCGTGAGCGACCCTCCCACGACGGACTGGGCGAAGAAGTTCCAGGGCAGGAGCGCGCTCAGAACGAACACGGGGAAGTGCTCGACCTGCACGCGGAGGACGTGCGCGAACACGGCCGACAGGATGATCATCGTGAGCAGCGGATTCAGCATCGTCCACGCGAAGCCGAGGACGCTCCGCCGGTAGCGGAGCTTCAGCTCCTTGGCCACCAGCAGCCGCGCGAGATCCCGGTATCGCCACAGCTCGGACAGGGAATTTCGCAACCGATCCTCGCAGGAAAACGGGCCTCCGCAGGAACGCGGGATGTTAGCAGAGCGCCGCCGGACCGTCGCCCGGCGAGGCGCGCCCCGGCGCCCGGTCGCCGGGCGGGAGGAGCGAGCGCCAGACGTCGCGCGTGATCTCGGCCGTGCGCCGCCACGAGAACTCCCGGGCGCGGGCCGGGCCGGCGGCCCGCACGCGATCGCGCTCGGCGTCGTCCCGCTGGGCCAGGCGGAGTGTCGCGGCGAGGGACTCGGGGGTGAGCTCCTCCGCGA
>JAGQIB010000234.1 GCA_020431545.1 Gemmatimonadota bacterium | reverse complement strand
GTGAGCGAGCTCTCCGCGAACGGCGTGCTCGAGGACACGCTGCTCGTCGTCACCGCCGACCACGGCGAGGAGTTGCTCGACCATGGGCTCGTGGGCCACGGTCAGTCCCTCTACGACGAGCTCCTCCGCGTCCCGCTGCTCGTACGGCCCGGCGCGAACGTCATCAACGCGCGCCCGGCGCCGGCCGTCACGGACGAGCTCGCGTCCCACGTCGACCTCACCCCGACCCTCCTCGCCGCCGCCTCCCTCGCCCCCGGCGACGTCCGCGGCCGCGATCTGCTCACCGCCCCGGCGCCCGACCGCGTCTTCGCCGAGGTGAAGCACAAGCGCCGCTACCTGCAATGCGTGGTGAACGGCGACCACAAACTGATCCGCGAGACCAAGTTCGAGCGCGCCCCCGATCACGCGAGCGGCCAGGGCGACTACAACAACCTCCAGGACCTGTTCGCGTCGCGCCCGCACCGCACGAAGACGCGCCTGTTCGACCTCGCCCACGACCCGGGCGAGACGCGCGACCTCTCGCACCGCGAGAAGGACCGGGCGGAGGAGCTGGGCGGGATGCTGGATGCGTGGTGGCAGGGCTTGGAGCGCAGGGGGAGCGATACGCGCGCGATCGAGGAAGACATGATCCGCCGCCTGGAATCTCTCGGCTACCTGTAGGTTGTGGTTCGAAGAATGTGTCTGGCCCGATTCTTTCATCGATCGGGGTCATGAACAGTTTCGCTACCGAGCTTCGTCCGCCGTTCTGTCCGTCCGCGACGTGCCCAAATCATTGGAGCCCATCGGGTTGGCGGTACAAGAAGATCGGGTTCACAGCTCCCGACAAGCGCGGCGCCAGACACCAACGGTATCGATGCCAAGGTTGTGGTCGCACCTTCTGTTTCCGGGCGTTCCGACCAGATTACTGGATGAAGCGTCCGGAGTTGCTCATCCCTGTCTTCTCGCGGCTCGTCGCATGCTCCGGCTATCGACAGATCGCGCGTGAGCTCGGAGTGACCCACACCACGGTCATGAGAATCGCCGAACGCCTCGGGCGTCATTGTCTGCTCTATCACTGGCATCACGTGCACGGTGTTCGCCTCTCGGAGACCGTCGTGATCGACGGCTTCGAGAGTTTCGCGCACTCTCAGTTCTATCCGTGCCACCTCAATCTCGCCGTCGGAGCCCAGAGCCACTTCACGTACGCGTTCACGGAAGCCGAACTCCGTCGCAAGGGTCGCATGACGGATTGGCAGAAGCAGCGTCGACGGGAGCTGGAACGCGAGCACGGTCGCCCCGATCCTCGAGCGATCGAGAAGAGCGTCGCGGAGCTCATCCGGATGATCCCGAGATCGACACGAGGAGTCCTGGCTGTGCACTCCGACGAGCACCCCGCGTACCCGAGGGCGATCAAGAAGTCGGGGGTAGCGGTCGAGCACGCCGTGACGTCATCTGTGGAGGCGCGTGTTCCGGCGAATCCGCTGTTTCCGGTCAACCTGGCAGACTTGCTACTGCGTCACTCGAACGCGAATCACAAGCGGGAGACGATCGCGTTCTCGAAGACCCTTCAGAGCTCCGTGGAGCGACTCGCGATCTTCGCGGTCTGGCGAAACTGGGCCAAGTCCTTCTCCGAGAAAGCCCAGGATGCGACACCCGCGATGCGGGCCGGGCTGGCGCGAGCGAAACGAACGGTGGCGGAGATTCTGACCGAGCGCCTGTTCGTGTCGAAGATCGCGCTGCCCGCGCGGTGGGATGGATACTACCGTCGCCGGGTGATTACGCTTGCACGCGGGCGTTCTCGACCACATCGACTTCGATACGCCGACTGATCGCAACGTTCGGCCGGGGCTGACCGGGCTTCTGTAGCCCAGCTCGACCTTCAGAAGGTCTCTCAAGCCACCATCGATACTCGGACCTCGTTGCTTCGCCTCAAGATCGCGGTGGCGGCAGACACACTTTGCGAACCACAATCAACGGGCGCCGACGAGGGCGAGGCAGTCGAGGCGGCCGCCCATGCTGTTGACCCAGGGCGTCCCTGCAACATCGAGCGGCCCCCTCGTGTCCTCGATCGCGTCCGCCACGTCGTCCGGCGTCGCCGCGGGGTCGATCTGCAGGCGGAGCGCGGCGGCGCCGGACACGAGCGGGGCGGACATGGAGGTCCCGCTCCAGATCGCGTAGCCGTGGTCGAGGCCGGTCGAGAGGATCGCGACGCCCGGGGCGGAGATGTGCACGTGTTCGCCCCAGTTGGAGAACTCGGCGCGTGCGTCCTTTTCGTCGATCGCGGCGACGGAGATGACGCGGCTCATGCGGGCCGGGAAGTGGCGCTCGTCGTAGCGGCCGCGGTTGCCGGCGGCGTTCACGACCACGACGTCGAGGTCGTCGACGTCCTGGATCGCGCGCTTGATCACGTCGGCGTCGGCGTACATGCCGAGGCTCAGGTTGATGATGTCGGCTCCGTTGGCAGCGGCCCAGCGGATGCCGCGCGCGACGTTGAAGGACGTGCCCTGGCCTTCGCTGTCGAGGACGCGGACGGCCATGATCGTCACGTCCGGGGCGACGGCGAGGATGAGACCGGCGACGTGGGTGCCGTGCCCCGCGGCCTGATCGGGGATCCCGTTGCCGTCGACGTCGACGCCGGGACGCTCTTCCGAGGGATCCGCGTCGTCGTCCACGAAGTCGTACCCGACGGGCGAGATGCTCGCCGCGAGATCGGGGTGAGTCGCGTCGATGCCGGTGTCGATGACCGCGACGACGACGCCGGATCCGGTCGCGTACGCGTGGGCGGCCGGAATGCCGATCTGGTCGAGCGGGTCCTGGGTGACGACGTCCCCGTAGACGTGATCCCCTTCGTAGATCGGCAGCGTGCCCTGCTGCGACTCGGGGGCCTCGGTGACGAAGTTCGGCTCGACGTGTTCGCAGGATCCCGACTCGTCCATCTCCGAGATGGGGTTCCACGGGTCGTCGTCGGACTCCGCCAGCGCGAGACGGGCGAAGCCGTCCGGGAGCTGCTCCACGGTCGTCGTGCCGAACGTCTCGTTGAAGAGCGCGAGGCTCTCCCCGGCGTTCAGCTTGACCACGACCTCGCCGGGGCGATACGGCACGCGGGGGATGGGGCGAATCCCGCCGCCCCCGCCGAGGTGATACTCCGGGATCCGGCTGGGATCGACCGGTTCACCCGCCTCGCCCGAAGGCCCGCCGAGGACCGGGGAGACGAGCCCGGCGGCGGCCGGATCGGCCGGCCCGACGAGATCGTCGCCTCGATTCAGGCAGCCCGTCGTGGCCACGAGGACCGCCAAGAGTACCCAGAACGCGATGTCGCGCTTCATGCTTGCCTCCTGCCGGATCGGAGTGTGGGCCCACAGACGGGGCTGCTCCGCTCTGGATACGTCGCGAAATCGGACCGGGCCCCCTCGATTCTACCCGTTCGACCGTCCCGCCGGGGTGGCCGCCGGCCGCCGACGCGGCCACGAAACCGTAAAAAACGGCGCCCAGTGGAACGGATGGGGCCATTCGGCCCGCGTGAGGCGCATGGCCGCGGCGAGCGCCTCCGCGGGATCACCGTGAGTCCGGAGGGTCCGGTAGAACGCCCCCATCAGCGCCTCCGTCACGCGGTCGTCCACGGGCCAGAGGCTCACGAGCAGCGAGCGGGCTCCCGCGTGCAGGAAGCCGCGGCACAGCCCGACCATCTCGTCGCCGCCGGAGACCTCCACGCGCCCGGACTGACAGGCGGACAGGCTCACGAGGTCCGCGTCGAGTCGGAGCGACAGCAGGTCCGCCACCCGGACCCAGCCGTCGGCGAGCAGCAGCGCGGAGAGGCCGGGATCGTCGTGACGGAACAGACCGTGCGTCGCGACGTGGATGACGTCCGCGCGGGCCGCCTCGTCGCGGAACGCGGACCACGTCGCGCGCGGGCCGCGCAGCATGCGTCCCCGTGCGAACGCCTTGCGCACGCGCGCGACCTCGCGATCGGCTCCGGGCAGATCGCCCGCGTGGGACGCGACGGCGAGCACGCGGGGATCGTCGCGGTGGCGCGGACCGCGCGCGACGAAACGTCGACAGCTCGCACTCGGCAGCGCGGAAACCACGTGGCGATCCACGACCGACTCTCCGTTCCCTACCGGCAACGCCGCGAACGGCACGAAGTGGAGGGATCCGTGCGGCACCACGACGACACGTCGCGCGCGGAGCTCGAGCGGCGCCCAGATCTTCTCGGCGAGTGAATCCAGATGACGCGACACGCCCTCCAGCAGCAGGCGCTCGCGCGGGCGCGCGTACTCGTCGCCGATCGCGCGCTTCTCGATCTGGAAGCGCAAGCGGGATACCGCACCGCGCAGCTCGTCGCGCCCCACGGGCAGCTGCACGGAACGGGATCCCTCGCGGTCGACCACGATCGCCCAGGACCCGCGCGGCCCGACGAAGTACTCGACGAGCTCGGTGTCCGCGGGCAGGGACCGCTTCGTGTCGTCCACGGTGGCGGTCTCGCCCTGCGTGAGCGCGCCGAGGCGCGCGTTCCGGCGTTCGAGCCGTCGCAGCGTGTCCGCGATCTCCTCCTCGAGCGCACCCACGGAGCTCG
>JAGQIB010000233.1 GCA_020431545.1 Gemmatimonadota bacterium | reverse complement strand
CAGAACGCGACCTGCGACCCCCTGGAACCTGCCACCACGATCCTCGACCTGGGCGTCTGGGCGCAGGGTCTGCCGCCGCAACCGTACGTCCGCACGTCGGACTTCAACTGCGACGGGACCGTGAACGTCATCGATCTGGGCGGGATCGGGGCGGGACTGATCCACGGATGTGCGCCGTGACACCGAGAGTCATCCCGGGCGAAGCCGCGCGATCGCCCCGTCGATCATCGAACCGCACCGGAGGTGTCGCCATGAATCCTCTCCGAAGGGTCGTGTTCCTGTCCGCCCTTGCGGCCGCCGTTTCGTTTCCACCCGAGGGGCGGGCGGATGTGGGCGATTGTCATTCGGGGATCCCTTGCTACCTGCAGTCGGACTACAGCCTGACGCCTCCGACGCTCGGCTGCCAGTATCGCTTCACGAGGTTCTCGGGGCCCGACCAGCCCGTGTTCCAGTTCCACCTCGTGGATGTGTTCGGTGCCCCGATGCCCGACTGGATCGTGGAGCTGGAGGTGGTGGCCGCCGACGGCAGCGTGGCCTGCCAGTGCGCCGGAATGCCGAGCGCCGTCAGTGACGCCGGCGGGAACGGGGAGATTCCACTGGGTTTCGTGGGCGGAAAGGGCGAGTTCGACCTCGTCGTCCACGGCACGAAGGTCGGGACGACGGAGATCTACGAGATCGGCTACCTCTTCGGATTCCAGTTCACTTCCGTCGACCAGAACGCGACGTGTGACCCCGTGGAGCCGTTCAGCACGATCCTGGACATCGGGGTGTGGGCGCAGGGAATGCCTCCGTTCCCCTACGTCCGCACGTCGGACTTCAATTGCGACGGGACGGTGAACGTCATCGACTTCGGGTCGATCGGGTCCGGGATGAGCCGGGGGTGCACGCCGTAGCGTTCGTGCGGCCGCACTCAGTCGGCACCATCGGGCTCCGCTGGCGCAGCCCGAAATCCCGCAAAAACCGCCCACCCCTTGACAGCGCCCCGCCCGGATGCCTATTTTGTCAAGCGCCCGACCCGCCCCCTGGTTGACCTGCGGGTAACACGCGCAAAATGAAAGACTTGCGGGGATGCCGCGGAGCCGGGCGTACGACCGTACGGCGCCGCGGCGTTCCCGTCTCCGGCGGGATCGCGCCGGGCCGTCGTTCCTTCCCGAGCGCAGGCCCCGCCCGATCACCTCCGGCCGGGTGTTCGGGCCCGGGAGGCCGCTTGAATCAACACTCCCTGCGTGTCCTGGAGCTCTCGAGAATCCGGGGCGCACTCATCGATCGGGCCACCTGTGCGGGCGGCATCCGGCGTCTGGAAGCGCTCGAGCCGAGCGTCGACCCGGCGTTCCTCGCCCGGCAGCATCGCGCCGTGACCGAGATCCGCCGGATCCTCGAGGATTCGGACCTGCCGATCCACGGTCTCCCGGACCTCGGCCCCACGATCACGGAGATCGAGCCGATCGGCGCGATCGGGTCGGGCGCCCGGATCGCGCCCGTGGCGAAGTCGCTCCACGTCGTCCAGCGCCTGCAGCGGGTCCTGCACGAGCGGAACGAAGCGTTGCCCGAGCTCTGGGGGCGGGCGCGGGGTCTCGCTCCGCTGCCGGAGCTGCGCGAGGTCATCGACCGGCACCTGGATCCGGACGGCGAGGTTCGCGATAACGCGACCCCCGTGCTGCGGAAGATCCGGCGCGAGAAGGACCGCGTGCGCGAGCAGGTGAACGCGCTGCTGCGCAAGATCTCGCGATCGCTCGCCGGTCCGGACGCGGACCCGGTGCTCACGCTGCGGAACGATCGCTACCTGCTCCAGGTGCGGCGCGATCGCATCCACGGAGACGGCGGCATCGTGCACGGTCAATCCGGCTCCGGCCAGTCCGTGTATCTCGAGCCGCCGTCCGCGGTGCCGCTGAACAACGAGCTCGCGGAGCTGCGCAGTGCGGAGGCGGAGGAGATCCGTCGCATCCTCGCGGAGCTCTCGGATGCGGTGCGCGCGGAGCTCCCGTCGCTCGCGCACAACGAACGCACGCTCGCGGATCTCGACGCGACGTACGCCGCCGGCCGCCTGTCCCGCGACCTCGACGCGATCCCGGCCCTGCCCGCGACCGAGGGCGAGATCCGGCTCGTGCGGGCGCGGCATCCGCTGCTCGCGCTCGCGCGGCTCGGTTCGGAGGACCCGGTCGTGCCGCTGGATCTGACGCTCGGGGGGGACGCTGCGTCTTTGATCGTGATCACGGGTCCGAACACGGGCGGCAAGACGGTCGCGCTCAAGACGGTCGGCCTCGTCGTGCTCATGCACCAGTGCGGGTTGCACGTGCCGGCCGCGGAGGGCACGAAGCTCCCGATCCTGCGGGACGTGTTCGCGGACATCGGCGACGAGCAGTCGATCGAGGCGAGCCTGTCCACGTTCTCGTCGCACATGGCGAACGTGATCGAGATGCTCGCCGAGGCGGGGCCGGACACGCTCGTTCTGCTCGATGAGCTCGGGGTGGGCACCGATCCGGAAGAGGGTTCGGCCCTCGGCAAGGCGATCCTCGCCGAGCTGAACCGGCGCGGTGCCCGCGGCATCGTGACCACGCACTACGGCGCGCTCAAGGTCTTCGCGCACGAGACGCCGGGCCTCGACAACGCGTCGCTGGAGTTCGACCGCGAGACGCTGGCTCCCACGTACCGGTTCCTGCTCGGCGTGCCGGGCGCGTCCGAGGCGCTGTCCATCGCGCGCCGGCTCGGATTCCCGGACCGGCTGGTGGAGGAGGCGCGTTCGCATCTCGGCGAGGAGCGCGAGGCGATCGAGGGTCTGCTGCGCGACCTCACGGATCGACGTCGCGAGCTGGACTCGAAGCTCGCGGAGCTCGAGGTCGAGCGGGCGTCGGCCGAGCACGCGCGCGAGCAGCTGGATCGCCGGCTCAAGAGCGTGGCCGACGAGCGCGCGCGACTGAAGCAGCAGGCGCTGGAGGACGCGCGGCGACTCGTGGACGCGGCGAAGTCGGAGCTCACCGAGCTGCTGGACGCGGTGAAGTCCGACGGCGCCGGCGGCCGCGCGGCCGGCCGGGCGCGCACGCGTCTCGGCGAGCTCGGCAAGTCGTTCGACCGCCAGCTCGCGTCCGCGCAGAAGGAGGAGTCGGCCCCGGCGCGACCGGCGTCGGTCGAGGATCTCGTGGCGGGCACGCGGGTTCGCATTCCCAGCATGAACTGGAAGGGTGTGGTGCTGAGTCCGCCCGGCTCGAACGGGAAGGTGCCCGTGTCCGTGGGCGCGTTGCGGGTGGAGGTGCCGGTCTCGGCGCTGGAGATCGTGAACGGCGGCCGGAACGGTACGTCGACACCGCGCCCCGAGCGCGCGGCCACCACGAAGACTCCGGAAGGCACGACCTCGTTCGAGCTCGACCTGCGCGGCCGCACGGTAGACGAAGCGGTGGGCGAGGTCGACCGCACGCTGGACGGTCTCGTCGTGTCCGGTGGCTCCTGGCTCCGCATCATCCACGGCAAGGGAACGGGCGCCCTGCGCGGCGCCGTCACCGAGCAGCTCAAGCAGGATCGTCGCGTGAAGGCGTTCCGTCTCGGCCAGCCGGCCGAGGGCGGCGACGGCGTCACGCTGGTCGAGCTGAAGTAGGAGAGGCGTTGAAGATCCCCGAGCGAGTGATCGAAGAGATCCGCGAGCGCACCGACCTGGTCGATCTGATCGGCGGGTACGTGCAGCTCAAGCGCTCGGGCAAGAACTTCCTGGGGCTGTGTCCGTTCCACCAGGAGAAGACACCGTCGTTCAACGTCTCGCCGGAGCGGAACATCTGGCACTGCTTCGGCTGCGGCGAGACGGGCGACTGCTACCGGTTCCTCATGGAGCACGATCGCCTCTCGTTCCCGGAGGCGATTCGCGCGCTCGCGTCGCGCGCGGGCGTGGATCTCTCGGCGTACGAGAGCGGCGGCCGCGGCACCGAGGAGTTCGATCTCCTGTACCGCGCGCACGAGATCGCGGAAGCGCT
>JAGQIB010000232.1:2336-4208 GCA_020431545.1 Gemmatimonadota bacterium | reverse complement strand
GGGTTCACCGGGGGCTGGCTCGACGAAGGGAACGGCGAGTGAGCGCCGCGCGACGTCCGCTGCGACTCCCGCCGCTCGTTGCTCTTCTGCTCCCGATCCTCTCGTGCGCCCCGCGCGACGATTCCGTCGTGCTGCGATTCTGGGCGATGGGCCGCGAGGGCGAGGTCGTGTCGGAACTCCTGCCCGGCTTCGAGGCCGAGCATCCGGGGGTGCGCGTCGAGGTGCAGCAGATCCCCTGGTCCGCCGCGCACGAGAAGATGCTCACGGCGTTCGTGGGGCGGTCCACGCCGGACGTGGCGCAGCTCGGGAACACCTGGATCGCGGAGTTCGCGGAGCTCGGCGCGATCGCCCCCCTCGACGAACGGATCGCGGTCTCGTCGACGCTCGCGGACAGCTCGTTCTTTCCCGGCATCCTCGAGACGAATCGGGTCGACGGCGCGACGTTCGGCGTCCCGTGGTACGTCGACACGCGTGTCGTGTTCTACCGGCGCGACTTCCTCGCGGCGACCGGTCGCGCCTTTCCGGCGACCTGGGAGGACTGGCACGACACGCTCGTGGCGCTGCGGCCCCTCGTGGCCGCCGACGGGTTTCCGATCTTCCTGCCGCTCACGGAGTGGTCGCAGCCGGTGATCTTCGGATTGCAGGCGGGCTCGCCGCTGCTGAAGGACGGAGACACGCGCGGTGCGTTCTCGGAACCGTCGTTCCGCCGCGCGATGGACTTCTACGAGTCGCTGTTCCGGGAGGGGCTGTCACCGGCCGTGGGCTACGCGGAGGTCGGCAACATCTACCAGGAATTCGCGCGCGGGAAGTTCGCGATGTGGATCACGGGCCCGTGGAATCTCGGCGAGATGGCGCGACGCCTGCCGCCCGAGCTCGCCGACGCCTGGGGCACCGCGCCGCTCCCGGGGCCGACCGGCGGTGCCTCCGGCGTGTCGCTCGCGGGCGGATCGAGTCTCGTGGTGTTCGCGGGTTCCGCGCACCCGGAGGCGGCGTGGGAGCTGGTGGAGTACCTCGCCCGGCCGGAGCAGCAGGCGCGTTTCTACCGGCTGACGGGTGACCTGCCGGCGCACCGGGATGCGTGGGCGGACTCGACCCTGCGCGCGGATCCGAACGTCGCGGCGTTCGAGACGCAGCTCTACCGGGTGGCGCCGACCCCGAAGGTGCCCGAGTGGGAGTCCATCGCGTCGCGCGTGCAGCAGCGGGTGGAGGAGTTCGTCCGCGGCGGCCGGAACGAGGGCGAAGCCCTGCAGGACCTCGATCGCGACGCGGACCGGCTGCTGGAGAAGCGACGCTGGCTCCGGAGTCGCACGGAGTCGACCTCGTGAGCGCCGTCGGCAGCGATCGCAGTCAGATCCGGGCGGCGTGGATCCTGGTGGGCCCCGCGGTGCTGCTGCTCGTGGCGTTCTTCCTGCTGCCGGTGGTGGCGGGCCTCCTGCTCAGTCTCACCGATTTCGACATCTATGCGATCGCCGATCCCGCGAACGCGCGCTTCGTGGGGCTCGCGAACTACGCACACGTGCTGAGCAGCGACGCGTTCCGGCAGGCGCTCGCGAACACCCTGTACTTCGTGCTCGTGGGCGGTCCGCTTTCGATCGCGGTGTCGCTCGCCGCGGCGGTCCTGGTGGAGGCGCGGCTCCTTCGCGGCAAGCGCTGGTTCCGCACGGCGTACTTCGTACCGGTCGTGACCACGCTCGTGGCGGTGGCGATCGTGTGGCGCTACCTGTACCACCCGGACGGCATCATCAATCATCTGCTGCGAGCGATCGGGGCGTCGCCGATCGACTGGCTCGGCAACCCGCGCTGGGCCATGCCGGCGATCATCCTTCTCGCGATCTGGAAGAACTTCGGCTACAACATGCTCATTCTGGTGGC
>JAGQIB010000232.1:0-2308 GCA_020431545.1 Gemmatimonadota bacterium | reverse complement strand
GCGGCGGAGATCGACGGCGCCGGCGGCCTCCGCCGCTTCCTCCACGTGACCTTGCCCGGGCTCGGACCGGTGCTGTTCTTCGTCTCCGTGACCACGACGATCGGCTACTTCCAGCTCTTCGCGGAGCCGTACGTGATGACGCAGGGCGGTCCGCTCGGCGCGACGCGCAGCATCATGCTGCTCATGTACGAGGAGGGCTTCCGCTGGTGGCGCATGGGCGACGCGGCGACGCTCGCCACGTTCCTGCTCGGCGTGACGCTCGCGGGCGCCTTGATCCAGATCGCGTTGCGGCGGAGGCTGGAGTCATGAGGGCGCGCGGCTGGTTCGTGCACGGGCTCGCGCTCCTCGGCGCGGCGGCCACGCTCGCTCCGCTGTTCTGGATGCTGTCCGCCTCGTTCATGGCTCCGGGGGAGGCGAGCCTCCAGCCCCCGCCGTGGCTCCCGGCCCATCCCACGCTCGAGCACTACCGCGCGCTGTTCACGCGGCTCGACCTCGCGCGGAACTTCCTGAACAGCGCGGTGATCACCGTCTCCGCCACCGTCCTCTCGGTGCTGATCAACGCGGCGGCCGGCTACGCGCTCGCGAAGCTCGCGTTCCCGGGACGCGAACGGTTGTTCCGGGCGATCGCGTCGGCGCTCGTGATCCCGGGGCAGGTCGGAATGCTCCCGCTGTTCCTGCTCGTCCGCGAGCTCGGACTCGTGAACACGTGGGCCGCCGTGCTCCTGCCGTACCTCGCGAGCGTGTTCGGGATGTTCCTGATCCGCCAGTACGTGCTCGGTCTGCCCGACGACCTGCTGGCCGCGGCGCGCGTCGACGGGGCCGGGGAACTGCGGATCTTCTTCTCGATCGTCCTGCCGTCGATCCGACCGGTGCTCTCCGCGCTCGCGACGTTCACGTTCCTCACCGCGTGGAACGATTTCCTGTGGCCGCTGATCGTGCTCACGGACGCGCGACGCTACACGTTGCCGGTCGCGCTCGCGAACCTCGCGGGCGAGCACGTGCAGGACGCGGAACTGATGATGGCCGGTGCGGTCCTCACCGTGCTGCCGGTGGTGGTCGTGTTCCTGTTCTTCCAGCGCGCGCTGGAGCGCGGCATTCTGGCGGGGAGCGTTCGCGGATGAGCTCGAGTCGTCGGAGGACGATCCCGCTCGCGACCGTCGTGCTCGCCGGACTCGCCGCGGCCGGATTGGGAGACGTATCCGCGGCGACGCCGGCGGGCTTCGCCGACTCCACCGCGTGGCGACTGCTGCCGTCGGACGGCGTCGAGGCGGCCTGGGTCGCGCCCGCCTCGGGCGCGGAGGCCGCGGTCCGATTCGCGTTCGGCGGCGGCGGCTGGTTCATCCTGCGTCAGGACGTGGACCTCGCGCTGCCGGCGAACTGGGAGTTCTCGTTCCGCGTGGCGGGCGATGCTCCCCCGAACAATCTCGAGTTCAAGCTCGTGGATCCCTCGGGCGAGAACGTGTGGTGGTCCGTGCGCCGCGACTTCGTGTTCCGGCGGGACGGAGAGACCGTGCGCGTCAAGAAGCGCCACGTATCGTTCGCGTGGGGTCCGCGAGGCGGCGGCGAGGTCGATCGCCTCGGCGCGATCGAGATCGCGGTGTCGGCCGGGGCGGGCGGCTCGGGCACGCTGGAGTTCTCGGACCTGCGCTGGCGCGAGCTGCCGGCGCGGACGGGCCCGCCGCCCTCTCCCGCGGCCGCCGCGACGTCGTCCGCACCGGACGGTGCCGCCCGGCTGGCGGCAGACGGCGATCCGGCCACGGCCTGGCACGCGGCGGAGACGGACCCGGCGGCAGCGATCACGCTCACGTTTCCCGGGGGACGGGAGTTCTCCGCGCTGTTCCTGGACTGGGGAGACGGCACGCCCGATCTCGCGTACCGGGTGGAAACGTTCTCCGCCGGATCGCGGACCGCGGTCGACTCGGTGGCGCCCGGGCCCCGCGGCGTTCATCGCTCCTGGTGTCCGGAGTCGGACGCGGACTCGCTGCGGATCTCGGTCACGTCCGGTGTCGCCGTGCTCCACGAAGTGGAGCTCGTCGCGCCCGAGGCGGTTCCGGATCGCAGCGCGTTCTTCGAGCTCGTGGCGTCGCGCGCGCCGCGGGGGACCTTTCCCCGCTCGATGTCGGGAGAACAGAGCTACTGGACGATCGTGGGCGCGGACGGCGGAGAGAACGTCGCACTGTTCGGCGAGGACGGAGAGCTGGAACCCGCTCCCGGAGGCTTCTCCGTGGCGCCCTGGATCGAGATCGACGGCGAGCGCCAGGACTGGGCGCGGACGGTCGAGAGTGTTCCGACCCTCGCGGACGGCGGC
>JAGQIB010000231.1 GCA_020431545.1 Gemmatimonadota bacterium | reverse complement strand
CATCGGCGCCGAGGGCCAGTTCATGGCGGGCGCGATCGTGGCCGGTTCCGTGGGGACGTGGTCGCACTGGCCGACGATCGTCCACCTGCCGCTCGTGCTCGTGCTGGCCGCGATCGCGGGGGCGGCGCTCGCGTGGATCCCCGCCTGGCTTCGCGTTTCGCGCGGCGCGCTCGAGGTGATCTCCACGATCATGCTGAACTTCGTGATGCTCTACGTGCTGTCCTGGCTCGTGCACGGTCCGCTGCAGGAGTCGTCGGGCGCGCAGCCGATCGGGAACCCGGTGGCGTCTTCGGTGGTGCTGCCGCGCCTCTTCGGCGGCGGGACGACCCTGCACGCGGGGCTCGCGATCGCGCTGCTCCTGGTTCTGATCGCGCACGTGCTGCTCGAACGGACGGAGACCGGATTCCGGATCCGCATGGTGGGCGCGAGTCCGCGCGCCTGCGAGTGGGCCGGGGTGCCGGTAGCTCGCACGGTGATGCGCGCCGCGGCGATCTCGGGCGGACTCGCCGGTCTCGCGGGAGCGATCGAGGTGCTCGGGGTTCTCGGTCGCCTGTTCGACAAGGTCTCTCCCGGTTACGGGTTCACGGCGATCGCGGTCGCGCTGCTCGCGCGTCTCCGGCCGCTCGCGCTGATCCCGGCCGCGCTCCTGTTCGGCGCGCTCGAGGCCGGCGGATCGCGCCTGCAGCAGGATGCCGACGTCTCGCAGGTCCTCGTCCTCGTGATCCAGGGCGTCGTGATCCTCGCCACGCTCGTGGTGGGGCTCGCGGCGCGGGGGAGGGAGTGATGGAGTTCGGGGGCCTGCTGGAGGCGACGATCCGGATCACCGTACCGATCCTCCTCGCGACGCTCGGCGAGATGATTGCGGAGCGCTCCGGCGTGCTGAACATCGGGCTGGAGGGAATGATGCTGACCGGTGCGTTCGCGGCGTTCGTGGGCAGCTGGCTGACGGGCGATCCGGGGATCGGCCTCGCGCTCGCCGTCGTCACCGCGATGGCGCTCGCTGCCGTGTTCTCGCTGTTCGTCGTCCGCTGGGCCCTCGATCCGATCGTGACCGGAGTGGCGATCAACGTGCTGGCGCTCGGAGCGACCGGCGTGCTGTTCCGCGCGCTCACCGCAGACACGGGCACGGTGCTCGTGGCGTCGTTTCCGGAGTGGCCGCTCGGGAACCTCGCGCGGATCCCGGGGATCGGGCCGGCGCTGTTCTCGCAGAACGGTGTGGGCTACGCGGCCTTCGCGCTGGCCCCGCTGGTGATGGTGGCGCTGCGGTTCACGTCGCCGGGACTGCTCGTGCGGGCGGCGGGCGAGAATCCGGATGCGGTCGAGGCGGCCGGCGGCCGGACCGCGCTGGTGCGTCTCCTGGCCACGCTGGTGGGGGGTGCGTTCGCGGGAGCGGCGGGAGCCTACCTCTCGATCGGATACTCGGATACGTTCGTGGAGAACATGACCGCCGGCCGCGGGTTCGTGGCGCTGGCGATCGTGGTCTTCGCTCGCTGGTCGCCGCTGCTCGCGGTGCCGGCGGCGCTCACCTTCGGGCTCGCGATGGCGCTGCAGGTGCGCCTCCAGGGCCAGGCCGGACCGGGGGGCGGCGTGCCGTACCAGTTCTTCCAGATGCTGCCCTACGTGCTCACGCTCGTGGTGCTGGCGCTCGTTCCGCGCGGCGCGGCGGGCGCGCCGGCCGCGCTCGCCCGACCTTGGCGTCGGAGTCGCTGATGCGGGTCACGCGCGTGGAGCGGGTGGAGGCGGTGGCGCGCGGCGAGGACGGGCGCTGGATTCCGCTCGCGTTCGATCTCGAGGCCACGCTCGCCGGCGACGTTTCGAGCGAGCACGGCATGGTGGTGAACCTGACCGACGTGAAGAAGCAGCTGCGGGAACGCGTGGTGGAGCGCCTGAGCGGCCGACGCCTGGACGGCTCCGATGCCGACGCCCCCGAGCTGCCGACCGCGGAGAAGCTCGCGCAGGGAATCTGGGATCTCCTGGGAGGAAAGCTGGCCGACCGGCCGCTGGTGCGGATCCGGCTCGTTGCGGCGCGATCGCCCATCGTCACGTGGACCGGAGAGGAAATGCGAGTCACCCGATCGTACGAGTTCAGCGCGGCGCATCGTCTGCACGCGGAATCCCTGTCGGACACGGAGAACGTGCGCGTGTTCGGCAAGTGCAACAACCCGGCCGGACACGGCCACAACTACGTGCTCGAGGTCACGCTCGCGGGCCGGACCGGCCACGCCGGCGAGCTGCTGCCGGCCGACGTCTTCGATCGCATCGTGGAGTCCGAGGTCGTGGGGCGCTGGGATCACAAGCACCTGAACGAGGACCTGCCGGAGTTCGCCGGGATCAACCCCACGGCCGAGGAGATCGCGCGCGTCGCGTGGCGTCGCCTGACCGCGCCGCTCGCGCGCGCGGCCGACGAGGCCGGAACCGGCGCGCGTCTCGCCCGTATCGAGCTGCACGAGACCGCCCGCAACCGCCTGGAGTACGAGGGGGAAGACGAGTGACCCTCGTTCGTTGCGATGCGGGACTCGCCGCGCTGCGCCTGACCGGGGCCGACCGCCTGTCGTTCCTGCATCGCCTCACGACCGCGAACGTGGCGTCGCTGGCGGCGGGCGAGAGTCGCCCGACGCTGCTGCTGGAGCGCACGGGCCGGCTCGTGGATCGTCTGCTCATGGTCGCGCGCCCGGACGACACGGTGCTGATCGCGACCGGGGAACGGGCGGCGGTCGTGGCGGAGAGTCTGCGCCGCTACGTCATCGCCGACGACGTGGAGATCGAGGAGTCGGGCGACGAGGTGGTGACGCTCGTGGGTGAAGTTCCCGCCGAGCTCGCCCCCGGCCTCACGATCGCCCGCGACGGCGACGTCGTCGCGCACGTTTTCGGTCCGGGGGCCGCGGCGGCGACGGCCGACGTTCCGCCCGCCGCGCCGGGCGAGTGGGAGCGGATCCGGATCGAGACGCTCCGCCCGGCGTTCGGCGCGGAGTGGGACGACCGCTCGCTGCCGCTCGAGGTCGGACTCGCCGGCTGCATCGACTTCACGAAGGGCTGCTATCTCGGCCAGGAAGTCGTGGCCCGGCTGTACAATTACCGCCGCGTGAAACGTCATCTCGTGCGGCTGACCCTCGAGGGCGCCGACGTTCCCGCGCCCGGCACCGAGCTCCTCGCCGGCGACGCTCCGGTGGGGCGCATCACGACTGCGGCCCGGCGCGACGGGATCCCCATCGCGTTCGCGTCGGTCGTCAAGGAGCAAGCGACGCGCGACGCGCGTCTCGTTCTGGCGGACGGAACCCCGGCGACCGTGTCGCCGATCGGAGGAGAAGAGAAGCCATGAGCATCACCGAGATCGGACGCGCCACGGAACAGGAGACGGCGGAGCTCGTGCGTCTCCGTCGCGACTTCCACCGCCACCCGGAGCTCGGCTACCAGGAGGTGCGCACGTCCGGCATCGTCGCGACCCGGATGCGGGAGCTCGGCTACGAGGTGCGCGACGGGGTCGCGAAGACCGGAGTCATCGCGTCGCGGGGCGCCGGCGGTCGCACGCTCTACGTGCGGGCGGACATGGACGCGCTCCCGATCGTGGAGGAGAACGACGTCGACTATCGCTCCACGCAAGACGGCGTGATGCACGCCTGCGGCCACGACGCCCACACGGCGATCGCGATGATGGTGGCCGAGCGTTTCGCGAAGGCCGATCTCGCCGGTCGCATCTCGTTCGGGTTCCAGCCGGCCGAGGAGGGCGGTCAGGGCGCGGATCGAATGGCGGAGCAGGGCGGGCTGGATGGGGTGGACGCCGCGCTCGGGCTCCACGTGTGGAGCTCGCTCCCCGTCGGCAAGATCGGCGTGACGACGGGGCCGGCCATGGCCTCGGTGGACGAGTTCGTGATCGAGGTCCGCGGGTTCGGCGGTCACGCCGCCGTGCCGCACCTCGCCGACGATCCGATCGTGAAGGCGGCGCAGCTGGTCACGGATCTGCAGACGATCGTGAGCCGCCGCGTGAGCCCGCTCGATGCGGCCGTGGTCACGGTGACGCGGTTCGACGGCGGATCCGCGTTCAACGTCATCCCCGATTCCGTGACGCTGTGGGGCACGATCCGCACGTTCAACGAGCGCGTGCGCGAGGACACGCACCGGCTGCTGCAGGAGATCACGGGCGAGCGCGGGACGGTGTCGATCCGTCGCGTGACGCGCGTACTCGTGAACGATGCGCGGATGTGCGAGATCGTGCGCGAGGCGGCCGCGTCCGTCGTGGGGCCCGAGAACGTCATCGACAGCGAGCGCACGATGGGCGGGGAGGACTTCGCCACCGTGCTCGCCACCGTGCCCGGCTGCTTCTTCTTCGTGGGATCCGCGCTGCCCCAGGGAACGTTCCCGCATCACCACCCGCGCTTCGACGTGGACGAACGCGCGCTCCCGCTCGGTCTCGACGTCATGACGCGCGCCGCCCACCTGTACCTGGAGCGCGGCTTCCGCGACGGCGCCGGAGCGGCGTGATCGAGCGGCATTGCATCAGGTGCGGGGCGCCGCTCGCAGGGGAGCCGCCGACGTGCTCGTCGTGCGGTCACGTCCACTGGCGCGACCCGAAGGTCGCGGCGTGCGCGATCTTCCGCTGGCGGGGAGACATCTTCCTGATGCGTCGGGCGATCCCGCCCGGCTACGGGCGCTGGACCTTTCCCGGCGGGTACGTCGATCGCGGCGAGACGGTCGAAGCGGCGGCCATCCGGGAGGTGCGGGAAGAGGCCGGATGCGAAGTGCGACTGACCGACCTCCTCGGCATCTACAGCTACCCCGGACAGACGGCGATCCTCGTGATCTACCGCGCGGAGGTCGTATCGGGGGAACCGCACTGCCGGTCAGAGAGTCTCGAGGCTCGCGCGTTCCCGGACACGGATCTGCCCTGGCGGGAGCTCGCCTTCCCGTCGACGGTGGAGGCGCTGCGGGACTACCTGGAAGCCGACGCGCACCCGGACCGGCGGGGACGCTCACGAAACCTCTGACGTGCCCGGCGTCGATTCCGCGGTCGTGGGTCGGACCGACCCTCGGCCGATTCCCGGGTA
>JAGQIB010000230.1 GCA_020431545.1 Gemmatimonadota bacterium | reverse complement strand
CGTCGATCGGCCGGCCCGCACAACTCGGATCCGGCTCGCGGATCAGGAGGCCGGCACGCAGGCGCTCGTGCCGGAGCCGGAGGCCACCGGGGTCTCGCCTTCCGTGTAGTCGCCCTCGTACATGCCCCACGCGTAGAACTGGTTCGCGGCGTCGTACGTCGCGAGAACCGTCCAGCCGTCGACCTGCACGCCCACCACACCGGTCGCGCACTCGCTGCCGTCGGCGGGAACCGTCACGTCCACGCCCCAGCCCATGTCGGTGGAGTAGACGTAGTGGCCGTTCGGGTCCGTCGCGTCCACGTCGCCGCTCATCGCGCCGGCGCCCGTGATCGAGTACGTGTCCGTCAGGATCTCCCCGATCTCCATTCCCAGATCGAAACCGAGCACGGCATCGTACGAGGAACCCTCGTTCGAGTAGGAAACATCCATGTCGATCGACAGTCCGTACGCGACCCGATTCGTGGAGGAGTTCGGGTTCTGCTGCGGGACGTCTTCGGCGTCGAAGAACTGGATCGTGTAGGCGAACGTGAACGATCCTTCCGGTCCGTCGTACTCCTCGTAGTAGACCCAGGCGTTGTTCGAAGGATCCCAGATCGCGCTGGTCGAGGACCGACCGAGGTCCACGCCGACCCGCTCTCCGAGCCGCTGGCGGGCGATCGTACCGATTCCGGTGAGGTCGCCGGCCACGAGCTCGTGCGTGTCCGCGATCATCGCATCCGTGTACTCGAGCGCCATCAGCGCCGACTCCTGCGACTGTGCCTGCGTGCTGCCCTGCGGCGCGGTCGGGCCGCCGTCCTTGTCCGCGCACGCCCCGAACACGAACGGGGTCGCGAGCAGAGCGGCCGAGACGAATCTCCGCATCCTCACTCCTCTCTCTTCTGTTCTTCTGGCTTTCCGCTAGGAAGCGCGGACCGCTTCCACGGCCGTCGGGTCGACGGCGTTCTGCGGGGCATCGGCAGGAATCTCCGCGGGCTTTCGACAAAAGGAAAAGCGGTGCGCGAGGTCTGATCGCAATCTGCACACCGCGAAGTAGCTCTTGCACGATTCGTGAACGATCCGGACCGCGCGTCGCGCCCTATCCGTCAATCCTGCGCGAAACTGACGAAGTTGCCGGACTGGCCCGGGGGTTGCACCTAGCCGCCTCCGTGGTCTCCCGTACGGACCGGCGCGAGCCGATACCCGGGGAGACCTTTCGGGACACGGTTCGCGACCCCCCCGTTCGCGGAGAGTCGTCGAGCCGTATCCGCACATGGGGAGCTTCGGTTGACGACTCGGACCGTGTTCGCGTCGCCCTGGGCGGCGCTCGGCATGATCGGCACGTTCGCCCTCTCGGGCTGCGCCACGCCGTCGGAACCGACGCCGGCGCCCGAGGGCGGCAACGAGTACGTGCTGGACTACGCGATGTACGCGGCCGAGGTCGCTCCCGTCCTCGAGCAGTACGGCTGCCACGCGGCCGAATGCCACGGGGGCGGCATCCGCGGCACGTTCGAGCTGTCGCCGGAAATGGCGCCGGACCCCGCCTTCGACTTCGATCAGGTCGCGCTCCAGGTGAATCCGACCGATCCGGACGCGAGCCCGATCCTCACGAAACCGCTGGCCCACGAGGCCGGCGGCGAGCTCCACCAGGTGGAGCCGTTCGACTCCACGGAACACGCCGGTTACGTGGCGATCCGGGACTGGATCCTCGCGGGAGAGTTCCAGTGAGGCGGCACGCGGCGACGTTCGCCGCGGTCGTGCTCCTCGCCGGCCTTCCGACTGCGGTCCGGGCCGACGACGACACCGAATCGCCGACGATCCGGGACGGTCGCGAGTATCTCGTGCCCGCGCTCGCCGAGGACCCGTTCCACGTGGGAGAAGGTCCGCGCCCGTACCGCAGCCGCATCGCGTTCACGCCCGGCGGTGGCTCGCTCGGTGGGGATCGGTTCTACGCGCTCCGCGCGTCGTACAACCCCGCGTCCTGGCTCGGCTGGGAGGCCAGCATCTCCCACACCCCCGGCGAGGCGACGCACGCCGCGCTGCACACGTTCTCGGCGCTCGTGCGCCACCCGCTCCCCTGGCGCGCGCAGCCTTACGCCCGCGCCGGGTACGGAATGATCCTCGTGTACCCCGGACAGTCGATCAAGGCGGATCCCGTGACCGAGAACGCGCTGACCCTCGGCGGTGGTCTCGAACTGTACGTGCGCGACGACGTCGCGCTGCGGTTCGAGGCGAACGCCGTGACCGTGATCGGCGGCGAGCGCGATTCGGACGAATCGGTCGCCTACCAGTACCGCGAGACGTTCTTCGCCCTCTCTTTCTACCGAGGTTTGGGCCAGTGATCCGCCACCTGCGCAAGCATCCCCCTTCCGAGGAGATCGCCATGAGACCCGGAACGACACGGACCCTGCTGCCGATGCTGTCGGTTCCGATCCTCGCCGGAACTCTGGCCGGCTGCCGCACCGGCAGCGCGCCGGATGATCTGATCCAGAGCGAGGAGACCACCGAGGCGATCGTCTTCGTGAAGACGACCGGGGAGGAGACACTGAACCGGAGCTGGGCCTCCGGGAATCTGTTCCTGCTCACGCCCATCTCGCCGGACGCCGTGCCGACGAACCTCACGAACTTCACGGGCGCGAGCGTCTCCGACCCGTGCGTGAGCTTCGACGGCAAGAAGGTGCTGTTCTCGATGCGGCCCCAGGGCGCCTCGAACCGGAACATCTGGGAGATCAACGTCGACGGCTCGGGTCTGCGCCAGGTGACGTCCGGCGGCGGGCACGACTTCGACCCGCTGTACATGCCGGACGGCAGCATCATCTTCACGAGCTCGCGGGACGGTGAGATGGACGAGTACAACCACTCGCCCGCCGAGCACCTGTACCGCGCGAATCTGGACGGGACGGGTGTCGAGCGCCTGAGCTTCAACCAGTCCGACGATTTCGATCCGGCGATCCTGCCGAACGGCCGCGTGGTGTACACGCGCTGGGATCACTTCGGCACGTTCAACCGGTTCCCGCTCTTCGCGACGAATCCGGACGGTACGGGCACGTTCCACCACTACGGCCCGCACAACCGGAACTTCTTCCATGCCACGCCGACCGGGGACGGCCGCCTGATCGCGATCGAGTCCACGCGCATCAACGAGGACGCCGGCCCGATCGCGCTGCTCAAGACCGAGATGGGGCCGGCCGACCCGCCGACCTCGGATCTCTCGAGCCACTGGGACGTGCTGACCGCGCAGGTGAACAACGACGGCGCTCCGTGGGCCTACGGCGCGTTCAAGTACCCGCACCCGCTCGGCGACAACCGCTTCGTGGCGTCGTACACGTTGCCGGCGGCGACCGAGGAGGACGTGGACTACGGCCTCTACACGTTCTCGCTGCGCCAGACCGGCGCCGGCACGCCCGAGGATCCCGCGACGCTCGAGATCGTGGACCTCACGTTCCTCTACAACGATCCCGCCTCGAACGAGTACGACGCGCAGCTCGTGGCCGAGCGGCCGATTCCGCCGGTGATCGAGAGCACGGTGGACGGTCGGGCCGGCGTGGGCACGTTCCTCGCCCAGGACGTCTTCAACCGCGGCCAGGACGGGCAGGAAGTCCCGGTCCGCGGCCAGCAGCCGATCGACCGGATCGCCCTGATCGCGGCCCGTCCGACCCGTCCGGGCGAGGCGAACACGTTCTCGGCGAACATGTTCGAGAAGCGCGCGCTCGTCGGCTTCGCGAACGTCGAGTCCGACGGCTCGTTCAAGATCGACGTTCCGGCGGACACGCCGCTCTCGTTCGCGATCCTCGACGAGTTCGACCGCGGCATCGTGACGAAGCGGACCCACATCTTCGTCCGGCCGGGCGAGACCTTCACCTGCACCGGTTGCCACGAGGACCGCACGTTCGGCGCGCCGCACGCGACGAACCCGGATCCGATCGCGGCGAGCCTGCCGGCCCAGGACATGAACATCCCGTCGGATCAGTGGGAGATCATCAACTACCGCGACAACATCGCTCCGATCGTGCAGTCGAAGTGCGCTCCGTGCCACTACGAGCAGGTCGTGGTCCACGAGGAGCGGGGCCTGGACGACTTCGGCGTTCCGTTCAACCAGGCGGTCGTGGAGACCGTGGCCGCGCCGGCGGAGCTCCCGCTCACGTCCGAGCTCGTACTCGGCGGCGAGATGATGGCGGAGTTCCCGCGCGCCTACGTGAACCTCTCCGGCGAGCCCGAGGAAGAGGTGCCGAACTACGTGACGCCGGCCTTCCCGCGTCGCTCCGCGCTGGTCGACGCCGTGCTCGGCCTCGACTCGCACGCGGGCGCGCCGCACCCGGATCCGTCCGGCCCGTACGCGCTGAACGACGCCGAGAAGCGACTCTTCAACCTGTGGGTGCTGCTCGGCGCCCAGTACGAGTAGGAGGGCGCGATGACGTTCGAAAAGCGCCTTCGTTCCGCGGGCACCGCGTTCGCCGCGACTCTCCTTGCCGGCTTCCTGGCCGGGCCTCTCCTCCCGGGAGAGGCTCGCGCCGAGGACTGGAGCTCGTGGGAGTCGAAGCTCGCCGGTCACGAGCTCCGCTCGCTCGACGGGGAGACGGTCGCCGTCTCGTCGCTGCGCGGCCAGGTCGTGGTGGTGAACTTCTGGGCGAGCTGGTGCGCTCCGTGCAAGAAGGAGCTGCGCGTGCTCGACGGCTGGCGTGAGGATCTCGCGGGAACCGACGCCCGCATCCTCGCGGTCTCGATCGACAACGACGTGAAGAAGGCCGAGGACTTCGCGAAGAAGTCCGGGCTGGACCTCGCGTTCTTCCACGACGGCACGGAGGGACTCGCGCGCTCGCTCGATCTCCCGTCGCTGCCGTGCACGATCGTGGTCGGACCGGACGGCCGTATCGCCGAGGTGGCGCGCGACGGAAACGTCGACACGCTGCGCCATCTGGAATCGACCGTCCGCTCGCTCGCGAATCGTCGCACCTCGAGCACTCCGTCCGAGGAGGGCCGGGGATGACCGTCCGCCTGATTCGACCGCTCGTGTTGATCGGAGTCGGCGCCGCGATCGCGCACGCCGTCTCCGGCTGCGCCACGGTCCGGCCGTGGGAGAAGGAAGCCCTGGCCGATCCGATCATGTCGTTCGACGAGGACGCCCGCGAGGCGGCCAAGGAACTGCACTGGATGGAGGCCCGCGAGGGCTCCACCGGCGGCGCGGGAGCGGCGGGAGGCGGCTGCGCATGCAACTGAGGACCCTTCTCTCCGCCGCCACCGCGGTCCTGCTCGGCGCGCCCGGGGTGTCCCCGGCCGTCGACGATCAGGAGGCGCGGGTGTCGTTCGAGTACTTCGCGGACTCGGATCACGTCCACGTGTACTCGACCGGAGGGAACTACGGAATCGACTTCGATCCGGAGACGAGCCTCTCGATGACCTGGAACCACGAGCTCGTGGTGGTGCCCGGCATCGCGGCGCCCGCCGGGTCGGCGGAGGCGCTCGACGCGATCTCCGGCGCGAGCCGGCCGATCGGCGCGACGTCGGATCCGTACTCGGACTTCACGAAGACGCGCGATCAGCTCGACGCCACCGCGGCGTGGCGCTGGTTCAGCGCGGGGTACTACGTCTCCAACGAGACCGACTACTTCGCGCAGCAGATCCACGGCGGCGTCCGCCGTTCGCTGCGCGACGACAACACGATCCTGCAGGGTACGGCGTCCTACGGCTGGGACGCGATCGAGCCCTCGGAGGACGAGGACACGAACACGGCCGCCGACCACAAGAAGTCGCTGCACGCGGCGATCGTGGTCACGCAGGTCGTCACGCCGGTCACCCTCATCCAGGGCGGCGCCGAGGTCACGCGGGTCGAGGGGTTGCAGCACAATCCCTACCGCACGGTGTACGTCGCCGGCGGATACGAGGCCGAGCTGCACCCGGACACGCGGCTTCGTCAGGACGTCTATCTCAAGGTCAACCAGTCGCTGCCGAACCGGGCGAGCGCGAAGCTCGACTACAAGTTCTACTCGGACGACTGGGGGATCTCGTCGCACACGCTGGGCGGCAAGCTGAACCAGTACGTCGGCAGCGACGTCGTGGTGCGCTACCGCTACCGCTACTACCTCCAGACCGCCGCGGACTTCTGGCGGGAGGAGTACACCGAGCCGGGCGGCGTAGACGGCTACCGCACCGTCGACTACCGCATGGGCGATTTCTCGGCGCACCTGTTCGGCGCCAAGCTTTCCTGGGATCTCAGCGAGAACTCCCTCACGTCGCGCTGGTTCCGGGGCACGAGTTTCGAACTCCAGTACGAGCGTTACTTCAACAGCAACAACTTCTCAGCGAACATCTTCGAGACTGGCCTCGCGTTCGCCTTTTAGCCCACCACAAGGAGTCGAGGCATGAACCGGACGACATTCCTGATTCCCACCCTGGCCGTCGGCCTGTCCGCTCCGGCCTGGGGTGCGTCTTTCCAGACCGCCCCGATCCTCCCGGAGGAGGGAGTGGACGTCCTCAACCGCTCGGTGACCCGGGAACAGCTCGACCGTGACCTGTTCTCCTCCCCCTACGCGACCGTGGTGGTGGGGAACGTCGACGTGTACGACCGCTTCCCGTACCTGGAGTCGCGCTGGTTCCAGGTGGTCTCCGATCCGGGCTGGAACCGACTGCTCTACGGAGAGGTCGGCGGTTCGCTCGAGTCGATGGACGGCCGCGATCTCGCCATCGGCGAGCTGCGGGACCCGCGCGGCCTCTCGGCCGACGAGTACGGCCGCGTGTACGTGGCCGACGCCGGCAACCACCGTGTACTCGCGTTCGACACCGTGAGCGAGTTCGACGACGTCCGGCTCGTGCCGGCCTTCACCATCGAGGGCCTCGCCCGTCCGTTCGACGTCGCGTACTCGGACGCCGGCACCCCGTTCGATCGCACGGATGATCGCCTCTACGTGGCCGACACCGGACACAACCGCGTCTGCGCGTACGACGTGAACGCCTCCGGCGCCACGTTCCGCGCGGCGATCGGCGAGCTCGGCAGCGGCGCGGGCCGCTTCGCCGGCCCCACGGCGCTCACCGTCGGACGGAACGAGGGCCGCCACACCGACGACGTCTACGTCGCCGACGCCCACACCGGTCGCCTCGTGCATCTGGTGGATCGGGAGACCCGCTTCGACTGGGACGGCGACGTCGCCCAGCGTGCGGGGATTCTCACGTCGCTGGACACGGACCAGTGGGGACAGCTCTACGCCGCGGCGCCGGGCTCCGGCCGCGTGGTGAAGTTCGATCGCCACCTGAACGAGCTCGTGGAGTTCGACGCCGGCCACTCGCCGCGCGCCTTCCACATTCCGTTCGCCACCCGCACGGACCACCGCGACGGCTCCGTGAAGCGCGTCGGCCAGGGCTCCGCCCTCATGGTGCAGGACTGGACAGGGCAGACGGGCCTCTCGCTCGTGCGCCTCGGAGTGGACCTCGCTTCCCTGAACGTGACCGCCGCGGAGGACGTGATCGCCACGGCGCACCTCACCGAACACAGCAACGTCTCGGCGCAGATTCTGGACGACGCCGGACGCGTGGTGCAGGAGAAGTCGATCGGCGCGCTCGACGCGGGCACGATCGATCTCCGCCTGACGGCGGCCGATCTCGCCGGCCTCGCCGCGGGTGACTACGAGCTCCGGGTACACGCCGCCTCCACGTACGAGTCCGGCGGCGACGCCGAGATCGCGGCTCCGTTCTCCTGGAACGGCGGACTCGGCGCGGTGGCGAACGTCGCCACGCTGGGCGTCGCGGAGCCGAACCCGTTCCGCGCCTCGACGTCGATCCGCTTCTCGATCCCGGCCGGCGCGCGCGATCACTCGCTCGCGGTGTACGACGTGGCCGGTCGTCTCGTGCGCAGCCTGAGCTCCGGCCCGGCCGACGCCGGTTCGCACGCCGTGAGCTGGGACGGTCGCGACGGCGCGGGCCACCAGGTCGCGGCCGGCGTCTATCTCACCCGCCTCGTGGTCGATGGCGAGACCTCGACGGGCAAGCTGGTGCACCTGCGATGAGCCACTCGCGGGCAAGAGCGCTCTCCACCGTGGCGCTGGCGGGGCTCGTCTCCGCCGGCTGCCTCGGGGAGCCGCCGATCGAGGATCGCTGGACGAAGCTCGAGATCATGAGCGGACCCAGCGCGGTGGCGGTGACGGAGGGGACTCCGTCGGAGATCGCGCTCAGCGCACGCATCACGTATCGCGAGCTCCTGACCGGAGCCGTGGTGGCCGAGGTTCGCGCCTCGGACACGCTCACTCCGGCCGACGTGGACTTCACCACGGATGACTGGCTCGCGCGCGCCCAGATGGTCGACCTCGTCCTGCGGAACTCGCGCTCGCTCGGTTTCGTGGCCCGTCCGTCGACCGGGTTCGATCACCTGATCCGGGACTACGACCTCTCGATCGAGGCCGCGGGCGTCACGCCGCCGATGCCGGACGACGTGGTGGCGGACACCACGGCGGTCGGCCCGACGACCGGACTGTTCCTTCTCCTCTATTTCGGCGACGTGGATGAGGTCCGCCTCTCCACCGGCGAGGAGATCGAGGTCGTCACTCCCTTCTTCACCGACGAGTACGAGATCCTCGCCACGGGAATCGCGCTCGAGAGCGGGTCCCCGACCCCGTAGGAGAGGCGTCGTGCGCGGAGATTCCCCCGACTTCGCGGTCGCCGTCCGGGCGGCCCTCGGCTCGATCTTGCTCGCCGCCGGGCTTCTCTCACCCGGCGCTTGCCCGGCCGCGTCTCTTTCCATCGCGCCCTTCGCGGAAGCCCTCTCGCCGGATTCCCATCTGGCCGATTACCGGTGGGACGTCTCGGTCCGGCCGGCCTTCGGCGTGGCGGCCCATGCCGCCGTGGGCCGGATCGAGCCGGGCGTTCGCTGGTGGCGGGCGTCGACCGAGCAGGGCACGGGAATCCCCGGCCAGGAGCTCGGACTCGACGTGACGCTCACCGGGATGGAGGGCACCGCTCGCTACGCACTGGCGCAGGTCGCCGGGGTGCGTCTGCTCGCGCTCGGCAGTGCCGGCGCGCTGCGGATCGGCTGGTCCCCCTCCACGCTGACGATCGACGCGGGCGGCGAACCGATCACGGTCGCGTTCGAGTCGGTCACGGAGCCCGTGTTCGGGGTGGGCTTCGGGGTGGGACGGGACATCGGACACGGACTCGCGCTGACCGTCGGCGCGGAACGTCGCTGGTTCGCGCTCGACACGGCGCATCGCAGCGGCAGCGAGATCGTGGAAGGACGCGAGAACTTCGGGAACTGGGTCGCCCGCATCGAGCTGGCGCACACGATCCTGGACATCGGAGGAAACGAGCCATGAGAAACGTCGCCCTGGCCTGCGCGCTGGCGCTCCTCCCGGGCGTCGCGCTGGCCGCCGAACCGGGAGAAGCGCCGGAGGCCGCCGTCGTCGGCCGCGATCCGAACCCGCCGTACATGTCGAGCAAGAAGCTCGTGGAGCTGAACCGCGCGGACCAGAACGTCATCCGGTCCGGACCGGGCGAAACCTTCTCCGTGATCGAGGTCGCGGACAAGGGCTCGCGCTACGAGGTGCTCGCCAAGCGCGGCGAGTGGTACAACGTGCGGCTCTCGGACGTGCGCACCGGCTGGGTGCACGCGTCGCTGTGCCGCGAGATGACGGACATGTCCGGCCTGGAGTTCCGGCCGAACCCGCGCATGTTCTCGCGCATCGGGAGCTTCGCGCTCACGGGCTACGCCGGCGGCTACTCCTTCGATCGCAAGTCCAACTCCTTCGCAGCGGGCGGACGGGTGGGCTACTACCTGTTCGACTACCTCGAGGTCGAAGGCGGCGTGTCGTGGACGCGCGTCAACCGGCCGGCCGAGATCGTGGAATCCCTGTTCGACCTCACGCTCGAGGCCGAGCAGTTCCACATGCTGTTCTACGAGATGAACGCGAACCTGAAGCTGCTGCCCGGTCGCCAGCTCGTGCCGTACCTCTCGGCCGGCGGCGGCGCCCAGATCATGCAGGGCGAGACGGAGCCCGGCTGGAACTGGGGCGGCGGCATCAACTTCTTCGTGCAGAAGCACACGGCCGTGCGCTGGGAGTTCCGGAACTACCGGTTCGACTCCGGCAACGATCAGTCGCGCCGCCAGAACAACAACTACACGTTCACGGTCGGCACGACCTTCCTGCTCTAGGGGGCACGCGATGAGATTCCGCACCGGGGCGCTCGCGGCCGCGCTCGTCTTGGGCTCCCTGTTCGGGGCCGGGTCGACGTTCGCGGGCGACTCGCACCCGTTCTCCGCACGGCAGGGCGAGTCGCTCGCCCGCTCCGCGGCCGCGGCCTGGGCCGCCGACGCGCAGCTCGTGTACGTGGAGAACGACGAAGCCCTCGACGGCGGCGGCACCGCCGAGCGCTGGGGCTACCTGTTCTGGTCCGAGGCGCGGCAAGAGGGCCGCGCGTACTCCGTCCGCGACGGCAAGATCCGCACCGCGGCCGATCTCGGGTTCGAGTTCCCGGCCCCGCCGCTCGACTCCGCCTGGATCGACAGCGGCGCCGCCCTCGCGGCCGCCGACGAGAAGAAGGGCAACGCGTACCGCACCGAGCACGGCGGCAAGCTTCGCTCCATGGTGCTCGTGCGCGGACTGCTCAATCCCGATTCGCCGGACGCCACCACGTGGGCCGTGGTCTACGAATCCGAATCCGCCTCGGGCCTCTGGGTCGTGGTGGACGCGCGCGACGGAAAGGTGGTGAAGACGTGGCGAGGCTGATGCAGCGACGCGTCCTCACCGGTGTCGCGATCCTGGTCGGCGCCGCGCTCGTGCGCGCCGACGAGCCGGCACCCGAGATCGTGCCCGAGGACGCCTGGCGCGAGACGATCAAGGTCGAGCGCGAGGAGCGCGAGACACCGAAGCACCCGACGCTGCGCTTCCTGGACGAGAACCGCGACTTCTTCCGCGGGCGCCTCGACCAGCTTCTCGTGAGACTGGACCGCGAGCGGGACGGAAGCGCCCGGCCCATCGATCCGCGCTATCTCCGCTACCAGGACATGATGGCCGCGATCAAGGCCGCGCGTGATTCCGCGGAGGTGAGCGAGGAGTGGATCCGCCGCCGCGAGCTGCTCGCGAGCGTGGGCGACCTGATCCCGCTCGAGCAGGAGATGGACGAGATGGAGACGTTGCTCGAGCAGCAGCGCGGACGCCTCGTTCAGATCGAGGAAGACTTCATCGGACGCCAGACCACCGCGCTCGTGGTGCTGCTCACCGGCGTGCCGGCATCCGGCATCCCGGAGACCGTGGTGCTTCGCGAATCCGGCGGCGAGTCGGTCCGCATCGCGCTCCCCGAAGAGGCGCGGATCGCGCTCGAGCGCGGCGGCTCCACGCAGCTCTACCACGAGTTCGTGGAGCCGCGGGAGCTCGTGCTCGCGGTCTCGTTCGAGGGCGCGAACGGAAGCGCGTCCGTCCCGTACGAGGTGACGATCGAACCGGAGCGCGACCGACTCACGTTCCTGGAGCTCGACGCGGCCGGCCTCGGCGCCGGCACCCCGACCCGCACGCTCAACGCCCGCACCTGGACGAGGTAGCATGCCCCTCGCGTCGCCTTTCCTGAGCCTGCTCGTCGCGGGCGCTGCGCCCGCGGACGTGCCCGTCTCCGCCGGAGCGATCGACTCCGCCGCCGTCGCGCGTGCGGTGCCGGTCACCATGGACGCGG
>JAGQIB010000229.1 GCA_020431545.1 Gemmatimonadota bacterium | reverse complement strand
GGCTGGTAGTAGTCGTAGTAGGAGATGAAGTACTCCACGCGATTGCGCGGGAAGAACTGGCGGAACTCGCCGTAGAGCTGGGCCGCGAGCGTCTTGTTCGGCGAGATCACGAGGGTCGGCCGATTGACCCGCGCGATCACGTTGGCCAGGCTGAAAGTCTTGCCGCTGCCGGTCACGCCGAGCAGCGTCTGGTAGCGTCGGCCGGCCCGGAGACCCTCCTCCAGCTCGGCGATCGCCTGCGGCTGGTCGCCACGGGGCTCGTACGGCGCCACGAGATCGAACTTCACGCGAACCTCCGGGGGCCCGGCGGGGTACCGTCGCGGGAGCGGACGGACCGGCAGACGCCGGGCGACGGGCAGGCTATCATGCCCCGCGCCGGAGGGGACGGATGAAGCAGCCACGGAGAATCGAGAGATCCGGCGGGCGCCGGGCGAGGGCGGCCGGAACGTCGCGCGCGCTCGCCCCGTTCCTGGCGTGTCTGGCGCTGCTCGCCGCCCTCAGCGGCTGTGCCGGCGGGCGCCCGGCCCTGGACAGCGCCCCCGTGATGCCCCCGCCGGTCGCCCCCGCCTGGCGCCCGGCCGAGGCGATGGCCATGCTCCTCAAGCCGCCGGCCGAGGGCGCGAACCCCATCGACGACGCCTACCTGGAGCGCACCCGCTTCTTCCGGGCCCGGATGGCCGAAACAGACGCCCTCGAGCCGTCCCTCAAGAAGATCGAGAAGGTCGACCGCGGCGGCCGCCGCACCTGGATCTTCGACGGGCCGGACGTGATCGTGTTCCGGGTGGACGCGGACGACGACGGCACCGTGGACCAGTCCCAGTACTTCGGCCCCGAGGGGCTGTACGCGATCACCCACCGGTTCGCGGCGGGCCGGCGCACCCAGCGCATCTACTGGCCGCTCGGCGAGTCGCGGATCGTGGAGATCCGGGACAACGTCCCGCCGTACCCCGGCGTGTGGTGGCGCACGGACGAGACACCTTTCGCGCGGAAGTCGTAGAACCGCGAGGTCGCCGGCCTTTCCGCGGATCACCCGGATGCCCGAGCGCCCCCCGACCCGTCTCCATCTTTACATTCCCGCCGCGAACCTCTCCGCCGTTCGGCCGGTATCGTGGAAATCCACGGGGGTCGGATATCCAGAATGGCAGTACCGTGCCATTCGGCCCTGTGGCCCGAAGTTCGCTTGTGCAGGGGCGTACCTCCCCGTAGCCTCGGCCCGTTCACCTCGGCCCGCTTTCCCGACGCGAGGCGGCCAGGGTCCGGCGGGAGCCCGCGGGAGACACCCGCGGCCGGTTTCCCGTACCGGCGCTCTCCGAGGTCGCCTGCGTCTGCCGACGGAGGAGTATCCATGTCTCCCACTGCGACCATGACAGGCAAGAGCGCGGTCGACGCGTTCATGTCCGACGTCATCGCGAAGAACCCGGAGCAGAAGGAGTTCCACCAGGCTGTCCGCGAAGTCGCGGAGTCGATCGTCCCGTTCCTCGACAGGAATCCGCACTACAAGCACGCGCGGATCCTGGAGCGGATGGTCGAGCCCGAGCGCGTCATCATGTTCCGTGTTCCGTGGCGCGACGACGCCGGGGATGTCCGCGTGAACCGCGGCTTCCGTGTCGAGTTCAACAGCGCGATCGGCCCGTACAAGGGCGGCCTGCGCTTCCACCCCACCGTGACGCTCGGCATCCTGAAGTTCCTCGGGTTCGAGCAGATCCTGAAGAACAGCCTCACCACGCTGCCCA
>JAGQIB010000228.1:4352-5038 GCA_020431545.1 Gemmatimonadota bacterium | reverse complement strand
GGATTCCTGGTCACGGTGGAACCGGCCGCCGGCCTCGGGCTCCGGGCCGCGGATGCCGAGGCGTTGCGCCTGAGCAACGCCTCCCTGGACGTCAGCTACCGTCAGATCCCGCGGCCCCCGAGGAGTCACCGCGGCGAGTAACGCCGAGCCCGCCGCTACCGGCCCGCGTACAGCGCCGCCACCCACTCCCCGTAGCCGTTGAACGGCTGCGTCGGCACCATCTCGCCCGTGTCGATGAGGCGCTCGTGCGCCTGCGACCAGCGCGGGTGCGGCTTCGTGGGGTCCACGTTCGCGAGGAAGTCGTACTCGTCCGGCACCGCGTCGTTCCAGAACGTGGCGGGCTGCGAGTCCGTGAACTCGATGCGGACCATCGCCTTGAGGCTCTTGAAACCGTACTTCCACGGCAGCACGAGCCGCCAGGGCGCGCCGTTCTGCGTGGGGAGCTCGTGCCCGTAGATCCCGGTCGCCACGAACGCGAGTTCGTTCGTCGCCTCCGCGAGCGTCATGCCCTCGTAGTACGGCCAGGCGTACCACGGCGCATCGGCCACGCCCGGCAGGGCCTCGTCCAGGAACGTCACCAGGCGAACGTGCGTGGCCGCGCTCGTGGGACGCACCTTGTCGACGATCTTTCGAAACGGGAATCCCGTCCACGGGACCGCCATCGCCCACGCCTCCACGCAGCGGTG
>JAGQIB010000228.1:1450-4288 GCA_020431545.1 Gemmatimonadota bacterium | reverse complement strand
CTCCACGAGACCGCCGATCTCCACGCGCCACGGACGCGTGACGAAGTCGTCCGCGAGCTGCCAGACCTTCGCCTTGTTCGTGCTGAACTCGTAGTAGTTGTTGTAGGTCGCGGTGGACTGCTCCGCGGTGAGCGCGCGATCGAGCGGGTAGGCGAGATTGCGCGGGGCCGGATAGAGGCCCGCGTTCGGATTGTCGGTGCGCACGTTGACCGGCGACCAGGGCAGCGACTCGGCGTCCACGAGCTTCGGATCACAGCCGACGCTCCACGCGAGCGCGCCGAGACCCGTGAACCCGAGCGCGCGGAGCACGTCCCGACGGCTGCGGTAGACGGGCTCCGGCGTGAGACGAGCTTCCGGGATCTCCCAGCCCTTTCGAATGCGGACGTTCATGCGCTCTCCCTCCGTCTTCCTCGGCTCGTCGCCGGCTCGATGTCGTCGGCGGCGCCCCCTACCGCACGCGCCCCCGCGCGTCGACCCGTTCCCGGCCCACGATCCGGCCGCCCTCCACGATCCAGTATTCGTCGTGGAGGTCGACTGTGACGCACGCGTGATTCGGGACCACCCGCACCCGATCCCCCACCGAGAGATCGGCATCCGCGGGCACCGGCAGGATGCCGTGTTCCTCCGAGAGGCGCGCGATCTTCCAGTCCGGCCGCCCGACGAGGCAGCCGTAGCCGCCGGGGCGGCCGCGGCCGTCGTCCAGCGAGAGCGTCTTCGCGCCGCAGTCCAGCACGACGCGGTCCGCGGCCGGGCGCGCGGTGACCGTCGCGAGGACGGTGAGCGCGCACCGTTCGAGCGGGGCGACGCCGAGCGCGACCTGGGTCCGATCGAGGTACCCGTAGTTGCCGGGCCGGATCTCGGTGACGCCGGGGACGCGCGCGGAGTGCGCGACGGTCGGCGTGGACCCCACGCTCACGACCGGACACGCGATGCCCGCCGCCCGCAGGATCTCCGCCGTGGCCACGGCCCGCTCCCCCTCCTCGCGGCCGACGCGGGCGATCTCCTCCGGCGTGGCGGCGCCGTAACCCTGGCCCGCGTGGGTGAGCACGCCGCCCAGGGTCAATCCCGGCGCGGCCGCGATCGCGCGCGCGAGCGACAGGGCCGCCTCGCCCCACGGCACGCCGGTGCGGCCCATGCCGGTGTCGATCTCCAGCATCACGGAGACGCCGCGATCGGCTGCCGCCGCGGCATCACTCCAGCGTCGCAGGCCCTCCTCGGATTCGATCAGCACGTGCAGCGTCGCGTCGCCACGGGCCGCCAGCAGGCGACGGATCTTGCGCGGATCCACCACCGGCGTCGCCACCGTGAGGTCGCGCAGCCCCGCCGCAAAGAACACCTCCGCCTCGCCGGTCTTCGCCACGGTGCCGCCGATCGCGCCGAGTTCGAGCTGGCGGCGGGCCATCTTCACGGACTTGTGCGTCTTGAAGTGGGGGCGCAGGCTCACGCCGGCCTCGCGCGCGAGCGTCGCCATGCCCTCGAGGTTCGTGCGGAGGACGATCCCGTCCACGAGCAGCGCCGGCGTCTCGATCTCGGCGAAGCCGGTCTCGACCGCCGACGCGGCGCTCATCGCAGCGTGATCTTGCGGGACGCCGTGAACTCCCCGGCGCGGCAGCGCACGAAGTAGATGCCGGCCGCGGCGCGCGCTCCCTCCGAGTCGCGACCGTCCCAGCGCACGGCGGTCACGCCGGGCTCCACCGGACCGTCGAGGACCGTCCGCACGCGACGCCCGCGCACGTCGAACACCTCGACCGTCGCCCGGGTGCGACGCGGCGCCTCGAGCGGCAGGGACGTGCCGCCCACGAACGGATTCGGGAACGGTCGTCCGAGCGCGAACCGCTCGGGACGTCGATCCGGCAGCTCGGGACCGGTCGGATCGTTCTCGGTGACCACGATGCGCTGGTCGACCGCGGGCGGACTCACGACCTGCACGTGACCCGAGGGCCACCGGATCGAGATCGACTCGATCGACGTGTTCGCGCCGAGCCCGAACAGCGCGCGCTTCGTGCCCTGCGAGGAGATCGGCGCGTCGTAGCCCACGTCGCGACGCTGGGTGACGCCGCCGGCCGTGAGGTCGATGCGCGCGCCCACGCCGCCGGTGTTCGAGAGCGTGCCCTTCACGTCGATCGCGAGCCAGTGCTCGCCGGCGCCGTCGTCGTTGCGGAAGAGCTGATCCGCCTCGCCGCCGCGATTGACCACGAGCACGTCGGGGTCGCCGTCCGAGTCCATGTCCGCGAACGCACCGGCGAAGCTGTTGTACGGATCGGTGCGCGGGAACGGGCCGCCGATCGACTCCGCCCACACCCCGCCGCCATCGTTCAGGAGCAGGTGGTTCGTCGTCGTCGTGGCCACGAACAGATCGAGGTCGGAATCCAGATCGACGTCCTGCCAGGTCACGGAGTTGGACTGGTCCGTGTTGACCATCGCGGGCGGCGTCGCGTCCACGAACGCTCCCCCGCCGACGTTGCGCAGCAGCTTGTCCGACGAGCCGTAGTTCGCGAGGGCGAGGTCGAGGTCGCCGTCGCCATCCGCGTCGCCCCAGGCCGCGTCGCGCGTGATGCTCGCGTCCGCAAGCACGCCCGTCGCCACGTTCACGAACGCGCCGCCGTCGTTGCGGAGCAGGAGATTCGGCCCCACCGCGGTCACGTACAGGTCCGGGTCGCCGTCGTCGTCATAGTCGCCCCACGCGACGCCCTGCGTGTTCGCGGTCGTCGCGACCGGACCGACCGCGACGTCCGTGAACCGGAAGTTGCCGTCGTTGCGGTACAGGGAATTCGGGAACCCGATCGTGCGCGAGACGTACACGTCCACGTCGCCGTCGAGATCGTAGTCGGCCCACGC
>JAGQIB010000228.1:0-1366 GCA_020431545.1 Gemmatimonadota bacterium | reverse complement strand
TCGTAGTTCGCGATCAGCAGGTCGGGATCGCCGTCGCCGTCCATGTCGGCAAACGAGGCCGCGGCCGCGTCGCCCGGGTCCGCGAGCGTCGGCGTGGTCACGTCGGCGAACGCGCCGCCGCCGTCGTTGCGCAGCAGCTGGTTCTTCGGACCGAGCCCCACGCTGCGCGCGAGGTACACGTCCTCGTCGCCGTCGCCGTCCACGTCGGCCCAGGCCGCGGCCCAGGACTGCGTCTGCCCGGCCAGCGGGGCCGGCGTCACGTCCTCCCACGGCTCCTCGCCCCAGATCTTGACCCGGAAGTCCTCGTTCTGCGGATTGCTGTCCGCGAGCGCGTGCCACCAGTACTGCAGGACGTAGTTCTGATGCGGTTCGAAGCCCGCGATCGTGGCCCAGGTCGACACCTGCTCGGCGGGATTCGTGAAGTGGCCGAGCCCGAGCGACCCACCCTCGCGCACCCCGAGGCAATCGTCCGGGTTCGACGGCGTCTCGTTCGAGGTGCGGTCCTTGTCGTTGTTCCAGTTGTCGAACCACGCGCCGTCGGCGAGCGACCACTCCTCGGGGATCCCCTGCAGGAACGTCTCGTGGTAGAGCCACAGCTGCGGATCCACGGCGTCCCAGGCGAGCACGTCCGGCGCCGGCGCGTTCGGCTCGCAGCACGGGAACGGGACCAGGTACTGCTGATAGTCGGCGAGCAGGAGGATCGAGATCGCGTCGATCGCCTGGAACATCCAGAGCTGGCCGCGACCGCCCGGCGACGCCTCGTTCGGGGCCTGGGCGTCGCCGAGATTGCGCGCGCAGAACTGGAACGTGGTCTCCTCGCCGTCGGCCTCGAACTCGCCGGGATCGCCCACCGCCTCCGATGCGCAGAAGTCGGGATCCATGATCGGGGTGCGTTCGATCGGGCCGCTCGTGGAGCGGAGGCGGGCGGCATCGGCGGGCGAACTCAGGAGCGACGTCGCCAGCGCGAGACACCCGAGAGCGGGCACGAGGCGGACGGAGCCGGGCAGGACTCGGCGCACGGTGAACTCCGGACTTCGGGGGCAGGGGAACCCGGATTGTAGCAGATCGAGCGACCGGCCCCTACCAACGCGGATGGCCAACGGGGATGGCCGGCGGCGGCGGCCGGCCACGGGTCCGAGGACCCGCCCCCGGGGCCGGTCGTCTCGCTCTGCCCCGGAGACCGCCCGGGGACGACATGCACCCGCTACCGGACGTGGGTGACCTTTCGCGTCCGCTCGGCTTCTCCGGTGTCGAGTCGCAGGAAGTAGACGCCGTTCGCGACCATCGCGCCGGCCTGGTTGCGGCCGTCCCAGAGGATCTCGTGGGCGCCGGCCGGGAACCGATCCGTGGCGAGCAGCGTCCGCAC